>DATBGP010000033.1:0-6755 GCA_036557925.1 Candidatus Limnocylindrales bacterium
GCCGACATCGAGGAGGAGACGCGCGCGCTCAAGCAGCGCTGGGAGGCCGAGAAGGCCGCCATCGCGGCGATGCGCGCGACGAAGACCGAGCTCGAGCAGCTCCAGGTCCGGATCGAGCAGGCCCAGCGCGAGACCGACTACGAGACGGCCGCGAAGCTCCAGTACGAGACCCTGCCGCAGCTCCAGGCGAAGCAGAAGGAGCAGGAGGCGGCCCTCGCCGCGCTCCAGGGCCCCGGCTCGCTCCTGCGCGAGGAGGTCACGGCCGACAACATCGCCGAGATCGTGGCGGCATGGACGGGCATCCCCGTGACCAAGCTCATGGAAGGCGAGCTCGAGAAGCTCGTGAAGATGGAAGAGCGCCTCCACCAGCGGGTGGTCGGCCAGGACGAGGCGATCGAGGCCGTGTCGGACGCCGTCCGGCGGGCCCGCGCCGGGCTGGGCGATCCGCGCCGGCCGCTCGGCTCGTTCCTGTTCCTCGGCCCCACCGGCGTCGGCAAGACCGAGCTTGCCCGAGCCCTCGCCGAGTTCCTCTTCGATGACGACCAGGCGATGACCCGGATCGACATGAGCGAGTACATGGAGAAGTTTTCGGTGTCCCGGCTGATCGGGGCGCCGCCCGGCTACGTCGGCTACGAGGAGGGCGGCCAGCTGACCGAGGCGGTCCGCCGCCGGCCGTACGAGGTGATCCTCCTCGACGAGATCGAGAAGGCCCATCCGGACGTCTTCAACCTGCTCCTGCAGGTCCTCGACGACGGCCGCCTGACCGACGGCCAGGGCCGGACGGTCGACTTCCGGAACACCGTGATCATCATGACCAGCAACGTCGGCTCGCAGCTGATCTCGGCGGTGGGCGGCGGCGGTCGCGGCGAGCAGGACTCCGCCTACGAGGCGATGAAGCGCCAGGTCACGGAGGCGCTCCGCGCCCAGTTCCGGCCGGAGTTCCTGAACCGGGTCGACGAGATCATCGTCTTCCACGCCCTGACCGAGGCCGACCTGGAGCAGATCGTGGACCTCCTGCTCCGCGGCCTCGAGAAGCGGCTGCTGGACCAGGACCTGCAGATCGCCCTGACGCCGGCGGCCCGGCAGCTGATCGTCCGCGAGGGCACGGATCCCGCCTTCGGCGCCCGGCCGCTCAAGCGGACGATCCAGCGGCTCGTCGAGAACCCGCTCGCACGGGCCCTGCTGAAGGGCGAGTTCGCGCCGGGCGACGCGATCCGGATCGATGCCGACCCGGTTTCCGGGACGCTCGTGTTCTCGACCGAGCGGTCGACGGTGGTCGCGGATGCGAGCGCGCGCCGCGACGCCCGATCCGCCTCCGAGACCGCGGACGACGAGGAGCCGGTGGCCGCGGGGGGCGGAGGCAAGCGCCGGAAGGGCGCCTTCGACGTGCCGGACATCGAGCCGCCGAAGCGCGGCGACGGCGACGGCGGCCTCGTCAACTGAGCCGCCGGACGCGGCATCCGGTGCCATGCGGTTCGACGACGCCGCGGCGCGCCTGACCCGTCTCGACGGCGGGTCGCCGATCCTGCCGGACGGGCCGGCCGAGCTGATGCCCGTCTTCACCGACGGCCGCCTTCGGCCGCGCCTCGCTCCGACCGCCACGGCTCGTCCGGCGGCCGTCCTCGCGCTCGTGTTCCCGGACGAGGCCGGTCTGGCCCGGATCGTCCTGACCGAGCGCCTGGCCTACGACGGCCACCACAGCGGCGAGGTCAGCCTGCCGGGGGGCAAGGCCGAGGCCGGCGATCCCGACCGGGCCGCCACGGCCCTGCGGGAGGCCCGGGAGGAGGTCGATCTCGATCCGGACGCCGCCGGCGTCCGGATCCTCGGCACGCTGGGCGAGGTGTTCATTCCGGTGAGCGACTTCCGGATCACGCCGATCGTCGCGATCGCCCGGCGGGCGCCGTCCCTGTGGGCCAACCGGGACGAGGTCGCCCGGATCCTGACGCCGTCCGTGTCGTCCTTCCTGCCGGGCGCGCCGATCGAGATCGTCGAGCGGCGGATCGGCGACTGGCCCCTCCGGTATGGCGGCTACCGGATCGACGGTCTCCATGTCTGGGGCGCGACGGCGCGGATCCTGGGCCAGCTGGGCGCGGTGCTGGGCGCAGGCGGAGGCGCCGCGGAACCGAGGTGAGGGCTGACCCGCCTGGAGCACTCCGGTGCATCGCCGGATCGACAAGGCCGGCACGAGCCGGGCCGGCACGAGCCGGGCCGGCACGAGCCGGGACGGCGAACGTCTAGTGCGGTTCCCCGGCGTCCGGGTCCGGGACCGGCTCGGGCCCGTCGCCGCGAAGCGCCCCGATCCCTCGGGCCACGGGATGATCCCCCGGACCCAGGAGCGTCGCGCCGCCGCCCTCGATCAGCTCGCCCACGAGCGTGTCGTCCGGGCCGGTGAACTCCACGACGAACGCCCGCATGTGGCCGTGATCGGCCCAGGCTCCGTGGGGCAGGTCGGCCGGCCAGAGGGCCGCCTCTCCGGCGGCGATCCGGGTCGTCTCGTGGTCGACGATCACCCAGCCGCCGCCCTCGATCACGATGAACCACGACGTGTTCGGGTTCGTGTGCGGCTCGATCCGGCCGTTCCGGGCGAACGCCAGCTCGCTGATCACGCCGCGGCCGTCGCTGTGGATGACCTGGCCGCTGACGCCGCTCGTGCCGGGGGGCCCGTCCGCACGCCGGTGGCCCACCCCGAACCGGCGGATCTCGATCGGCATCCGGATGCTCCCCGCGCGGGCCTCGGCGGGCCTCAGCGGCGGCGCCGGCTGCGGCTCGCCCGGCCCCGCTGCGCGCGACCCGTCGCCGTCTTGCCGCTCGAGCCCTTCGGCCGGATCGTGGACTCGGGGTGGGAGAACTTCTCCCGCGAGTAGTAGCGCTGCTTGGCCATCCGCTGCTCGTACGCCTCGAACAGCGGTGGGAATCGGAGGAACCGGACCCAGACCATCACGGCCAGGCCCGAGAACAGGATCACGAGCAGGACGATCAGGTAGAAGTTGAAGGCGGCGGCCACCAGGATCAGCCCGAACAGGGTGATCCCCGTCCAGAGCAGCCACTCCCACATGTCGAGGTAGACGGCGTGGCGGTGGAGGGCTCTCGTCCGCACGTTGTAGAGCACGACGAGGACCACCAGCAGGGCGAGCGAGGCCACCCAGAGCGGCGTGTAGAGGTCCGGGAACGTGTGGACGCTCAGCCGCGTGAAGAGGTAGTCCCAGGGCGCCAGCGTCACGGTCGGTCCTCGCTGCGAGGGGGTGCGCCGGCGGTCGGATCCGGCGCCATCGAGCCGGCGACGGGCACGCCCGGACGCCGGTCTCGGAGTATGCCATGACCCGTGTTATCCTCGGCCGACAGGCGAGCGCGAGACGCGCGCAGACGAGCGCGTCGCGTCCGCGGCAGGTCGCGCTGGAGGAGGGATAGACCCGGGTGCGAGCCCTGCTGTCGGTTGCCAACCGCGACGGGATCGCGGGGCTGGCCCGGGACCTGCTCGCACTCGAGATCGACGTCTACGCGACCGACGGCACCCGCGACCATCTCGCGGCCGAGGGCGTCGAGGTCGGCGCTGTCTCCGACCTCACCGGCCTGCCCGCCATGATCGGCGGCCAGGTCAAGACGTTCCATCCCGCGATCTACGCCGGGATCCTCGCCCGCCGCGACGTCGACGCCCAGATGGACGAGCTCGTCCAGCAGGGGATCGGCGCGATCGACATCGTCGTCGTCAACGTCGCTCCCTTCGCGCCGGCGGTCGGGGCCCAGCTCGTGGGCCTCGACGAGGCGATCGAGATGATCGACGTCGGCGGGGCGGCCCTCCTCGGCGCGGCCGCCCGGAACGGCGCCGGCGTCGCGGCCGTCGGCAGCCCCGAGCACTACCCGAAGCTCGTCGCGGAGCTGCGGCGGCACCACGCGGTCAGCGCGGAGCTGCGGGCGAAGCTCGCCGCCGACGCGTTCGGGCTCGTGGCCGCCTACTACGCGGAGATCGCGGCGTACCTGAACCAGATCTCGAACACGACGTTCCCGAACCGTCTCGCGGTCGTCCTCGAGAAGGTCGACGACCTCCGGTACGGCGAGAACCCCCATCAGCGAGCCGCCTTCTATCGCGAGACGACCCACCGCAGCGGGACCCTCGCCGACGCCACCCAGATCCGGGGCGAACGGCCGTCGTTCAACAACTACCTCGACCTCGACACCGCCTACCGGATCGCCCGGGACTTCACCGCGCCCACGGTGGCGATCGTCAAGCACACCGATCCGGTGGGTGTCGCGTCGGCGGACGAGCTCGTCGAGGCGTACCGGCACGGCCTGGAGACGGACCCGGTGGCGGCGTTCGGCGGGATCGTCGGGGTGAACCGCGAGCTCGACGGATCGACCGCGCGGGAGATCGCGGCGAACAGCTACGAGGCCGTGGTCGCGCCCGCGTACAGCCAGGCGGCCCTCGGGATCCTGAAGGCGAAGGCCGGGCTCGAGATCCTCGCCGTGCCGCCGGACCCCACCGAGGGGATGCGCGACTACGGGATCGCGAACCTCGACTTCAAGCGCGTGGCCGGCGGGCTGCTCGTCGAGACGATCGACGACGTGGGCCTCGACCGCGGCCGGCTCCAGGTCGTGACCCGGCGTCGCCCGACCCTCGACGAGCTCAATGACCTGCTGTTCGCCTGGCGGACGGTCTGCCACGTCCGGTCGAACGCGATCGTCCTCGCCCGGAACGGCGCGACCGTCGGGATCGGCGGCGCCCAGACGAGCCGCCAGGTCTCGGTCGAGATCGCGGTCCGGCGGGCCGGTGACCGCTGCAAGACCGCGGTGATGGCGAGCGACGCGTACTTCCCGTTCCCCGACGGGATCCAGCTCGCGGCGACGGCCGGCGTCACGGCGATCATCCAGCCGGGCGGCTCGATCCGCGACGAGATGGCGATCGAGGTCGCCGACCGGCATCACCTCGCGATGGTCTTCACCGGCACGAGACACTTCCGACACTGACCAGGCGGGCCGTCCCGGCGCCGTCGAACCCCACTCGCTTCGAACTCCTTCGACTGCCCCCGGAGGTCCTGTGGAACAGCTGCTCGCGCTCGAGATGGTCCGCGTCACCGAGGCGGCGGCGCTCGCCTCCGCCCGGTTCATGGGACGCGGCGAGAAGGACGAGGCCGACCGCGCCGCGGTCGAGGCCATGCGCAGGACGATGGACGAGATCGAGTTCGCCGGCCGGATCGTGATCGGCGAGGGCGAGCGCGACGAAGCGCCGATGCTCTGGATCGGCGAGCCGGTGGGCCGGCGGACGCCGCCCGGCGTCGAGGACAACCCCGCGATCGACATCGCCGTCGATCCGCTCGAGGGCACGAACCTCGTCGCCCACGGCCAGGCGGGCGCAATCACCGTCCTCGCGGCGTCCGAACGGGGCGGGCTGGTCCACGCACCGGACACGTACCTCGAGAAGCTCTGCGTGGGCCCGGTGGCGGCCGGCCGCGTCGACATCCGGCTGCCGCCCCGCGAGAACCTCGCCCGGATCGCCGCGGAGCTCCGGCGGAGCATCGCGGACATCACGGTCGTGATCCTCGAGCGCCCGCGCCACGAGGCACTGATCCAGGAGGTCCGCGAGGCGGGCGCCCGGATCAAGCTGATCAGCGACGGCGACCTGTCGGCGGCGATCTCGTGCGCGGTCCAGGGCACGGGCGTCCATGCCGTGATGGGGATCGGCGGCGCCCCGGAGGGCGTGCTGACCGCGGCCGCCCTGCGCTGCCTCGGCGGCGAGATCCAAGCGCGCTTCCGGTACCGATCGGAAGAGGAGCACGCGCGCGGCACGGCGATGGGCCACGGCGACGAGGAGCGCGTCTACGGCACCGAGGACCTCGCCTCCGGCGAGAACCTGGTGTTCGCCGCGACCGGGGTCACGGCCGGCGACCTGCTCCAGGGCGTCCGGTTCTTCGGCGGCGGCGCGCGGACGCACTCGCTCGTGATGGGCTACCAGACCAAGCAGGTCCGGTTCGTCGACACGGTCCACATGTTCGACCGCGATCGGCCGCCGAGCGTCCGGCTCTAAGCGGTCCGCGCTGAACCGCGCCCCGTCGCGGATCTCAGCCGAGGAGCGCCGCGAGCTCCTCCAGCATCGCGGGGTCGGCCTCGACCGGCCGGAGGATCAGCTCGTCGCAGCCGAGATCGCCGGCACGGCGGATCGTCGCCGCGACGGCCTCGGGGGTCGTCGGCAGGGTGGCCCGGCGCTTCGACGCGACCGCCGGGTCGTAGCCGTAGTAGGCCGAGATGTAGGCGTCGGCGGCGGCGTCGGCCGCCGGGCCCAGAGCGAAGTACGAGCCGCCGACGAAGCGGGGCATCCCGCCGCGCCCGGCGTCGGACCACTTCTGCCGGACGAGCTGCCAGAGCACGGCGATCGTGGCGGGCTCGGCCCCGCCGGGTGCCATGAAGCCGTCGGCGTGGGCCGCGATCCGGTCGGCGACCGCGGGCACGTAGCCGCCGAGGAGGACCTCCGGGCCGCCCGCCCGCACCGGCGGCGGTCCGATGGGCCCGGGTCCGGGACCGGTGGCCGTGTCGGTCCCGGTGAGCGTCGCGCCGCCCCAGATCCGGCGGAGCTCGGCGAGCTGGGCGGCCGCTCGCTCGCCGCGGCCGGCGAACGGCGTCCCGGTCGCCTCGTAGTCGTCGAGCCGGGCGCCCACGCCCAGGCCGAGCGTCAGCCGGCCGCCGGACAGCGCGTCGACCGTCGCGGCCTGGCGGGCAAGGAGCGACGTCTCGCGGATGGGCCCCACGATCAGGCTGGCCATCAG
>DATBGP010000034.1:0-2355 GCA_036557925.1 Candidatus Limnocylindrales bacterium
CGGCGAGGGCAGCGGCTCGCGCTCCGGCCGGGGCGTCTCGCCGTCCTCCGCGAGGCCGTGGCGCCAGCGCTGTGACGCGCCGAGATGGTGGACGATAATCCCGCCGAGGCCGCGCTCGTCGATGACGTTCCGGGCCGACCACGTCGTCTCGTCGATCCCGGGCAGGACCGCGAGGAGCCGCGCGGTCGCCCAACGGTCGTAGGCGAAGAGGTCGCGGAGGTCGTCGATCGTCATGCCGCGTCCCCGTGCCGGTTCAGCCGCGATGGCCCGCGTCGCGGAGGAGCTGCGGCAGCTCCGTCGGCGAGCCGGCGACCCGGAAGCCCGCCGCCTCGAGCGCCGCGACCTTCGACTCGGCCGTGCCCGCACCGCCCGAGATGATCGCCCCGGCGTGGCCCATCCGCTTGCCCTCGGGCGCGGTCCGGCCCGCGATGAACGCGGCCTTCGGCACGTCGCGGAGGTGCTCGGCCGCCCACGCGGCGGCCGTCTCCTCGGCCGCCCCGCCGATCTCGCCGATCAGGACGATCGCCTCGGTCTCCGGGTCCGCCTCGAAGAGCTGGAGCACGTCGAGGAAGGTCGTCCCGATGATCGGGTCGCCGCCGACCCCGACGCAGGTCGACTGGCCGATCCCGGCGTCGGTCATGGCCTGGACCGCCTCGTAGGTCAGGGTGCCCGAGCGCGAGACCACGCCGACCCGCCCCTCCCGATGGATCGAGCCCGGGATGATCCCGACCTTCGCCTTGCCCGGCGACGTCGCGCCCGGGCAGTTCGGGCCGATCAGCCGGGCGCCGGCCGACCGGACGAGCTCGACGGCCGGGATCATGTCGAGGGCGGGGATCCCCTCGGTGATGCAGAAGATCGTGCGGATCCCCGCCGCGGCGGCCTCCATCACGGCGTCGGGCGCGCCGGCGGCCGGGACGAAGATGCAGGACGTGTCCGCGCCGGTCTCGCGGACGGCATCGGCAACAGTGTCGAACACCGGAACCTTGCCGTCGAGCGCGGTCTGGCCGCCCTTGCCGGGGGTCATCCCGGCCACGACCTGGGTGCCGTACTCGAGCATCGCGGCCCCGTGGAACGAGCCCTCACGCCCGGTCAGCCCGTGGACGACGACCCTGCTGCTCCTGTCGATCAGGATGCTCACGCCGCGGCCCCCTTCGAGGCGGCGACCGCCTGGGCGGCCGCGTCGTCCAGCGTCTCCGCCGTGTGGAACTGCGCTTCCCGGAGGAGGACCGCCGCCTCGGCGGCATTCGTGCCGACGATCCGGACGACCATCGGGACGTCGCGCTCCTGCTGCGACCGCGCCTCGATCAGCCCGCGCGCCACCTCGTCGCCCCGGGTGATCCCCCCGAAGATGTTCACGAGGATCGCGTTCACCTTCGGATCGGCGAGGATCAGGCGCATCGCCGCCGCGACCTTGTCGGCCCGCGCCCCGCCGCCGATGTCCAGAAAGTTCGCCGGCTCGCCGCCCGCCCGCTTCACGAGGTCCATCGTCGTCATCGCCAGGCCGGCGCCGTTGACCATGCAGCCGATCGTGCCATCGAGCTTGATGAACGTCAGCCCGGCCTCGCGCGCCTCGCGATCCTCCGGGGCCTCCTCGTCGGGGTCGCGGAGGTCCTCCAGGCCCGGGTGCCGGGCGAGGGCCGAGTCGTCGAGGGTGATCTTCGCGTCGAGGCAGAGGAGCCGTTCCGTCACGGCGCCATCCGGGCCGCTCTCGCGGACGATCGCGAGGGGGTTGATCTCGACGAGGTCCGCGTCGTACGTCTGCATCGTCCGGACGAGACCCGTGGCGATCGCGACCGCGTCCCTGAGGTGGTCGCCGAGGCCCAGGCGGAACGCCATCTGGCGGGCCTTGAAGGGCAGGAAGCCGGCCAGCGGATGGGCCGGGATCGTGAGGATCGCGTCGGGCCGCTCGGCGGCGACCTGCTCGATCTCGACGCCGCCCTCGGCCGAGCCCATGAGGATCACCCGCCGGGCCGACCGATCGAGGACGGCCGCGAGGTACAGCTCCTTCACGATGTCCGCCGCCGGTCCGACGAGGACCTTCCGGACCGGGATGCCCTTGATCTCGAGGTCGAGGATCGACTGGGCGACGAGCTCGGCCTGTTCGGGGAAGCCGGCGAGCTTCACCCCGCCGGCCTTGCCCCGGCCGCCCACCAGGACCTGGGCCTTGATCACGACCTGCTGGGAGCCAGTCGCGAAGAATCGCTCGGCCGCCTCGCGCGCTTCGGCGGCGGTATGGGCGACCTCCCAGGGTGGGACGGGCAGGCCCTGGGCGACGAGCAGCGACTTGGCGTCGGCTTCGTGGATCTTCACGCGACGGGCAGACCTCGTGAACGTGCGCCTGGCGGGGCTCCGATC
>DATBGP010000035.1:0-4121 GCA_036557925.1 Candidatus Limnocylindrales bacterium
GGGGCTGTGCGGCTTGAGCCCGAGCTGGGTCAGCTCACCGGTCCGAAGCTCGTGCAGGATCTTGCCCGGCTCCTCGTCGCGGAAGTCGTCGCGCTTCGTGCCCTGGAACCTCGCCAGCGCCACCAGGGCGCCACGCGCCACCCGCGGACCGAAGGCCACCGTCTGATACGCCGTGATCAGCGTGTCCCGCCCGAACAGGGTGAGGAACCAGGGCAGGCCGGCCGCCGGCAGGAGGATGTCCTCCGTCTCGGTCCGGGCGGCGATCCGAAGCGCGAGGAGGTCGCGGGCGGTCTTCGCGACCACCTCCGAGAGGAGATGCGAATCGGCCTCGAGATGCGGGATCTGGGCCAGCCAGTGGCTGACGGAATCGGAGCCTTCGGGCGCGAACACGTCGCCGAAGTCCTGGTGGAGCGGTTCGATCGCCATCGGCCCCAACCGCAGCGGGACGTGGAGGTCGCAGGCCCACTCGCCGCGGGGCGGCAGATCGAGATCCCAGACCAGGTCGTCACCCTCGACGTGGTTCGCCGGCGGCGAGACCTCGACCACGGTCTCTGCCTCGAACCCCTGGTTGGCATACCGGAAGGCCAGGCGGGAACCGTCGCTCGCGTGGTCATGACGGATCTCCGCCGATCGATCGCGGACGAAGTCCTTGACCTCGAACAGGTCGGCGAAGTCGTTGCCGACCGCCAGGCGCAGCTCGACACGGATGGGCTGCTCCGAGAAGCTGCTGACCTCGATCCGCTCGTGCAGCCCGTCGCCGACGAACCGCAGGCGGCGGACCCCGATCGTGTTCGGGGCGAGGCTCGCCATCCGCGGGTTCGTCAGGAAGAAGGCCGCGGAGTAGTGGTCGACCGTTCCCGACCGGAGCGCCAGCAGTCGCTCGCCGTCGACCGTCAGGAGCCAGTGGTTCAGGAACCGCGTGTCGGCGTGGACGAGCCCGCCGATCGATCCGCGGGCGACGTCGCCGACGGCGTCGGAGTAGAGGAAGGTCCGGCCCTCGAGGATCGCGATCGCGTCGGGACCGAGCTCCGGAGGGAGGTTGCGCCGCTTCGGGCTCGGGATGCTCCGGTCGACGCTCGTTCCGGGCATCGGGTCGGCGGGTGTCGCCCGCCTCGGCGTGGATCCGACCGTCATGGCGCGGGGCCTCGAATGGCGTTGAACGGCCGTGGCCATGGAGATCGTACGCCCGTGACGAAACCTTGCCAGCACGACCGATCGACGGCCGGGAGCCCGACGTCCCGTGGCTCCGCCGCGCCGGTCCCTACCGCGCGGGAGCCAGCCCCAGGCCCTCCAGGAAGGCGTAGCGGTCGGCCTGGCCGACGAGCTCGCCCGCTTCGTGCCCGTTGAACGGCCAGACCCGGACGTCCTTCGGGCCCGCGTACTGGTTGAACGCGGCGAAGACCGTCGACGGCGGGCAGATCTCGTCCATCAGGCCCACGGAGAAGAGCGCGGGCGCGGTCGCCCGGGCGGCGAAGTTCAGGCCGTCGACGTAGGACAGCGTCCGGAAGACGTCGGCCTCCTGGAGCCGGTGGATGGCGAGGTAGCGCGTCAGCTCCTGGTACGGGAAGCCGTCAGTCACCTCGACCGCGCGCCGCCAATGGCAGAGGAACGGCACGTCCACGGCCGCGGCTCGCACGGCGTCCGGCGCGAGCCCGGCGACCGCGAGCGCAAGCCCGCCGCCCTGGCTCTTCCCGGTGACCGCGATCCGCGACGCGTCCACGAGGGGATGGGCGCGGGCGGCATCGACCGCCAGCACGGCGTCCGCGACGAGCCGGCGGTAGTACCAGGTCTCCGGCCGCTCCACGCCGCGGGTCACGAACCCGGGGTAGTGACCGCCGCCACCCGGCTGGCGATCCTCCTCGAGGTCGGGCGTGTCGCCCGGGCTCCAGCTGCTCCCCTGCCCCCGCGTGTCCATCACGAGGTGGCCGTAGCCGGCCGTCGCCCACTGGAGCCACTGGAACGGGAATGACCGGCCGCCGCCGTAGCCGATGAACTCGACGACCGTGGGGAGCGGCGCGCCACCCTCCGCGGCGCCCTCCGGCGCGAGGAACCAGCCCCGGATCGGCTGGCCGGCGAAGCCGCCGAAGGTCACGTCGTCGACCGTGACGGCGCGGAGCGGCGTCTCGATCCGTTCGAACGCCGGCGCCGCCGCGGCAGCCCGCGAGGCTGCCAGGGTGTCGGCCCAGAAGGCGTCGAAGTCGGGCGGCTCCGTGCGCTCCGGTCGATAGGCGCGGAGCTGGTCGAGGGGCAGGTCGTAGGCGCTCACGGTCGGACGGCCTCGTGACGGTTCGACGCCGGGTTGCGCCGGCCGGGCAACCGGCTACTCGACGGACGCGACGGTCAGGTAATGATGCCGCTCGACGAGCTCCAGGGTCTCGCCGACCAGGGCGACCTCGGCGGTCAGCGGCAGCTCGGCCGCCGACCGTCCGACGAACAGCCGGATCGTGCCCGGCTCCACGACCCGCCGGTAGTCCGCGTCGATGTAGGCCAGCTGCTCGGTGGAGAGCTCGAAGACGACCGTCCGGCACTCGCCGGCGTCGAGGTGGACGCGCCGGAACCCGCGCAGCTCCAGGACGGGTCGGGCGACGGAAGCCTCTTCGTCGCGGAGGTAGAGCTGGACGACCTCGTCGCCCGCGCGCGTGCCCGTGTTCGTGACGTCCACCCGCACCCTCAGCGTGTCGCCCTCCGTCTCGAGGATGCTCCGCTCGACGCGAAGACGGTCCAGCGAGAAGGACGTGTAGGACCGGCCGTGGCCGAACGGCCAGAGCGGCGCGGACGACCCGTCCACGTAGTCGACGTGCCAGTTGGACTTGCCGCCGGTCGGGTGGTGCCGATACGTCAACGGGAGCTGACCGACGTGGCGCGGGACGGTGACCGGGAGCCGGCCGCCGGGATCGACGTCGCCGGCGAGGACGTCGGCGATCGCGGCCGGACCGGCCTCGCCGGGCACCCAGACGAGGAGCACGGCCGCACAGTGCTCCGCGGCCCATTCGATCGCCTGTGGCCGGCCGCTGACGACGATCAGCACGGTCGGCGTGCCCGTGGCGACAACCGCCTCGAGCAGCTCCTGCTGGCGGCCGAGGAGGCCGAGATCCCGGCGGTCCCGGGACTCGCCGGTCGTCGAGTCGACCGTCAGGCCGGACCGCTCGCCGACCACGACGATGGCGACGTCCGCCCCGCGGGCCTCGATCACGGCCTCGGCGATCTCGGCGTCGGTCCCGTCGAGCAGGCCGCAACCGGGCGCGTGGCTCACCCGCGCCGCGCCGAACCGCGTCCGGATCGCGTCGAGGATCGTCGCCTTGCCCGAGAGCTCGTCCGTCGGGTTGATCACCTCGCTCGACGGGAAGCCGAACGGGTTCGCCCGGTGGCGCAGCTCGGCCAGCGTCTCGATGTGGGGCAGGTGGGCGTAGTCGCCGAGCAGGTCGCGGGCGCTGTCCGCGATCGGCCCGATGACGGCGATCCGGCCCGGCTCGCCGGGGAGCGGCAGGATCCCGTCGTTCTCGGCGAGGATGATCGAGCGGCGGGCGAGGTCTGCCGCGAGCGCCAGCTCCTCGGCCTCGAGAGCCTGGAGCGCCTCCGCAGCCGGCAGCTCGACGTACGGGCGCTCGAACAGCCCCAGCCGGAACTTCAGCCGGAGCGACCGCTCGACGGCGAGGTCCACGACCGCCGGATCGATCCGGCCCGCCTCGATCGCGTCGCGCAGCGGCGAGCCGTAGCCCGCGGTCGTCGGCAGCTCGACGTCCATCCCGGCCTCGAGCGCCATCGTCGCCGCGGTGCCCAGGTCGCCCGTCAGGCGGTGCTGGGTCGAGAGCATCTGGACCGCCGTGTAGTCCGAGGCGACCACCCCCTCGAAGCCCCACTCGTCGCGGAGGATCGAGGTGAGGAGCTCGTGCGAGGCGTGGCACGGGACGCCGTCCACGTCGCAGTAGGCGGGCATGACGCTCGCGAGGCCGGCCGTCCGCACGGCCGCCTCGAACGGAAGCATCTGCTCGTCGCGGAGCTCGCGCGGGCCGGCATGGACGGGGGCCTGGTTCAGCCCGCCCTCCGCGAGACCGTGGCCGACGAAGTGCTTGGCGGTGGCCGCGACGCCCGTGCCGAGGTCGTCGCCCTGGAGGCCGCGG
>DATBGP010000036.1:0-4640 GCA_036557925.1 Candidatus Limnocylindrales bacterium
GACGTAGTGGATGCCGATGTACGGCCGCTGGAGGGGCTGCCCGGCCAGCGCCTGGCGCATGAGCGGGCGGGCGATGTTGATCGGGATCGAGAAGCCGATGCCGCTCGCGTCCTTCGCGATCGCGGTGTTCACGCCGATCACGGCCGCGGCGGCGTTCAGGAGCGGCCCGCCGCTGTTGCCGGGGTTGATCGCGGCGTCGGTCTGGATCAGGTTCCGGAGGTTGCCGCCGTCGGTCGAGATCTGGCGGCCGGTCGCCGACACGATCCCGCTCGTGACGCTGTTGTCGAAGTTGCCGAGCGGGCTGCCGATCGCGACGACCAGCTCGCCGACCTTCAGCCCGTCGGAGTCGCCCATCGTGGCCGCGGGCAGGCCCGTCGCGTCGACCTTCACGATCGCGAGGTCCGTCAACGTGTCGATCCCGTAGACCGTGGCCGGGTACTGGAGGCCTTCCTTCAGCTGGACGGTCAGGTCCGTGGTGCCGGCGACGACATGGCGGTTCGTGAGGATCCAGCCGTTCGCGTCGAAGATGATCCCGGAGCCCACGCCCTCGGTCGGCTGCTGGGCGACGTTGTTCGGGTCGACGCCCTCGGTGTAGATCCGGACGACCGACGGGCCGGCCTTCGAGGCGACGTCGATGATCGCGGACGACTCGTCCAGCGTTACCGGCTGGCGGACGGATCCGGCGCCCGCGGGGGTGGTCGTCAGGCTCGAGGCCGGGGCCGCGGTGCGGTCGAACGCGCCGGTCGCGTTGAGGACGGCGACCGTGCCGCCGGATGCGAGCAGCGCGGCGGCGAGGGCCGCGGCGATGACCGGACCGGTGCCGGTGGCGGCGCGGGTCGGCGCGGGGCGGGCGGCTGCCTGCGCCTGGCTCGGGAGCGGCGGCTGGGCGGTCTCGAACCAGCGCTCGGGCGTGGGCTGCGAGCCGGCCCAGTGCCCGCCGGCCCACGCGGAGCGCGGGTCCGGCGTGGGCGAATAGGAGGCGGATGCTGCGGCGGCCGTCCCGGCCCCGCCGACGGCGGTGCGGTAGGCATTGACGTCGTGGGGCTGGGTCTCGTCCTGGGGGTCTCGAGACGAATCGGTCATCAGGGGAAGGGTCTCACTGGATGCAGGCGTTGCGACGGCCCGTCGACACGCGAGCGGACGTCCGTGAATGCCGTCAGCCTGACGCCTCGCCGTTCAGGCTGGGCCGACCGGTCGGTGAAGAATCCACCACCTTGCCCGGATCTGCCGGTGACGTCGCCGTCGGTTCGGGCGTCCGGATGCCCGCCGGGTCGAACCCCGGCTCGTGGCGCGGGTCCGCGGGCAGCGTCACGACGAACGTGGTTCCCGAGCCGAGCGTGCTCGAAACCTGCACCGTGCCGCGGTGCATGTCGACGATCGACTTCACGATCGCGAGGCCCAGGCCGCTGCCGCTGCCGCGTGCCTCGTTCGCGAGCGAGCCGCGGTAGAACCGCTCGAAGATCCGCGGCAGCTCCGCGGGGGCGATGCCGATCCCGTTGTCGCGGACCTCGATCCGGGCGCCGTCGTGGGTCGGCGCCACGACGACCGTCACCGAGCCGCCCGGTTCGGTGAACTTGATCGAGTTCCCGACGAGGTTCGTGACCACCTGGCCGATCCGCTGCGGGTCGTGGCGGATGCGGACCGGCGACCCCGGCATCGACAGACGCAGGCCGATGCTCCGGCGTCGGGCCGCCGGCCCGGCCTGATCCACCGACGATTCGACCGCCACCCGGAGGTCGTCGGGCCGGAGGTCGAGAAGGACGAGACCTGAATCGAGCTTCGAGAGCTCCAGGAGGTTCTGGGCGAGCCAATCGAGCCTCTCCAGCTGGACCCGGCTGTTGTCGAGGAACTCCGCCCGGGCCACCGGGTCGTCGCCCGTCCGCTCGGTCAGGAGCTCGTTGAAGGTCAGGAGGGCGGCGATCGGCGTGCGCAGCTCGTGCGAGACGTCGGCGAGGAAGTCGCGGCTCCGGTCGCGGTCCCGCCGGATCCGCTCGAGGCTCTCCTCGACCTGGTCGGCCATCGCGTTGAACTGCGTCGCGAGCGCCGCGACCTCCGTTGGCCCGTCGCGGATGTCCTGGTCGGGGATCCGTTCGGCCACCTGGCCCTCGGCCAGGGCTCGCGAGGCGTCGGTCAGGCGTCGGAGCGGCGTGGTCACGCGGAGGGCGATCGCCGCGGCGACGATGACCGCGATCCCGAGCGCCAGGGCGCCGACCGCGGCCGTGACCGTGGCCACGTTCGCGATCGCGATCTGGCGGAACGTGAACGGGTTCGAGAGCCGGACGAGGATGAAGTACCGATCGGCCGAGGTCGTGGCCGGCCGGAGCACCGGCTCGCCCGTGAAGCTCTCCTGCGTCAGCCCCTGCCGCCCGGGCGACATCGCCCCCACGTGGAAGACCCCGTCGATCGCGGGATCGATGCCGCCGGAATCGCCACCGGCCAGCGGCAGCGTCCCGAAGATCACGTCGACGTCGGCCTCGGCCAGCTGGTCGGCCATGAACCGGGCGTACGTGTCCGAGCTCATCGCGGCCACGACCCGCGGGTTCAGGACGTTGTCACTGTCGATGACGGGCTGGCCGCCGGCCTTGTCGCCGGCGAGCGCGTCGATGTAGCGGGCGACGAGCTCCGTCCGGCCGCGGAGGTCGGCCGCCTGCTGGCTCCGGAACTCGTCGTCGAGCCGGTTCAGGACGAAGACCGTGACGAGGAACAGGGTCAGGGCGACGACGCCGGCGAAGCCGAGGGTCAGGCGGCTTTGGAGCGTCTTCGGGCCGAGGCGCCGGATCCGGTTCGGGATGAACCGCTTCCAGGAGCGGTTCGGTTCCGGATCGTCGCGCCCGGCGGCCGGCGCGGCGACAGCGGACGCCCGAACCGGCCGGTCCAGGTCGACGATCGACGGGCCCGCGTCCGGATCAGCGCTCGGCGAAGGCGTAGCCGACACCGCGAACGGTCATGACGAACGCCGGCGCCGCCGGGTCGTCCTCGATCTTGTCCCGGAGGTGGCTGACGTGGACGTTGATCGTCTTCTCGTCCTGGTCGAGCGCCTCGTAGTCGCGGAGCAGCTCGAGGAGCTCGCTCCGGGTGTAGACGCGGCCGGGCCGGGACGCCAGGTGGCGGAGAATCTCGAACTCCGTCGGCGTGAGGCTGATCCGGCGGTCGCCGCGCTGGACCCGTCGTCGCTCGAGGTCGATGACGAGGTCGCCGTGGCGGATCACGCGACCGCCGGCCGCGTCGCTCAGGTCGCCGTACGCTCTTCGGAGAAGCGCCCGGATCCGGCTCATCAGCTCGCGCAGCCCGAACGGCTTCGTCAGGTAGTCGTCAGCGCCGAGCTCCAGCCCGATCACCTTGTCGACCTCGTCGTCGCGCGCCGTCAGGACCAGGACCGGTGCCTTCGAGCCGGTCGCCCGGAGACGCCGAAGGACCTCGAAGCCGTCGATCCCCGGCAGCCGGACGTCGAGGACCACGAGATCGGGTGCCTGCGTGGTCGCGAACTCGAGGCCTTCCTCGCCGCTCTTCGCGACCGCGACCTGGTAGCCCTCCTGCTGGAGGGCGTACTGGATCCCACGGGCAACGGCGAACTCGTCCTCGACGATCAGGATCGTGGCGCTCATCGCGGCGAGAGTACATCGCCGTGACGTTCGTCTCGCGGATGGCCGCCGAGCCCGGGCGTTTCCTGCCACGATCCGCCCTGCTCGCCCCGATCCGCCCGGTTCGCCCCGATCCGTCCGGTTCGCGCCGCGCGCCGTTCGCGCCGTTCGCGCCGCGCGCCGTTCGCGCCGCTCGCGCCGCGCGCCGTTCGCGCCGTTCGCGCCGCGCGCCGTTCGCGCCGTTCGCGCCGCTCGCGCCGCGCGCCGTTCGCCCTCAGTCATCGGTGCATCAAGCCAGGCCGCGGTGAGCGTGGCATCGCGCCGATCCGCCCGGAATTGGGCTGGTGCCGTGCATGGAGCGGCCGAATCCGATGCACGGGCGCATCGCCGGGGAGCGGCGCGAGGACCGGGGTGACGTTCGTCATGCGCCGTTCGCGACGGCCGTGACTGGGCCACCGCGGCCCGGGGGTCGACGCTTGAACCGAACACGAACCAGCGTCCCAGGAGTTGCCATGATGACCCCCACCATTGCCCCGGCCGGTCCCCTCGCGACGGCCGCGCCCCACCAGCCGGCCGCCGGGCCCACCGCCGTGGCGTTCGCCGGCGTCACCCGGCGCTACGGCGAGACGGTCGCGCTCGACAGCGTGGACCTCCGGATCGCCGCCGGCGAGACGGTCGCCCTGCTCGGCCCGAACGGGGCCGGCAAGTCGACGGCGATCGGGCTGATGCTCGGCCTGCTCGATCCGACCGCCGGTTCCGTCGAGGTCCTCGGCCAGGCGCCGCGCGACGCCGTCCGCGGCGGCCGGATCGGGGCGATGCTCCAGGAGTCCGGGCTGCCGATCCTCGCCCGGGTCGGCGAGCTGATCGAGCTCGTCCGGCACCTCTCGCCGCGACCGATGCCGGCCGACGAGATCGCCCGTCGAGCCGGCCTTGCCGGCCTCCTCGACCGTCGGACCGAGACCCTATCCAGCGGCGAAGCCCAGCGCGTCCGCTTCGCCCTGGCGATCGCCGGCGATCCGGACCTCCTGTTCCTCGACGAGCCGACGGTGGCGATGGACG
>DATBGP010000037.1:0-2336 GCA_036557925.1 Candidatus Limnocylindrales bacterium
CACTCTCGAGGTCCTCGTCGATCTCCTCCTCGTCCGCGAGGTCCGCCGAGTCCTCGATCTCCTCCGCGAGCGTCCGGATCGCGGCCGGCCGCAGCTGGGCGAAGACCCAGAGGGCGGTCGCGAGACCGGCCACGGCGATGATCGTCACTCCGGCCTGCGACCGGACGGCCTCGCCGATCCCCAGCCAGTCCTGGATGCCCGGGTTGTCCGTGTACAGCGTCGTGAGGACGACGTACATGTTCAGGAACATCGTCGCGGACAGGACGATGTACGCCAGCCGCCAGCGCAGCGACGCCCCCGCGACCATCGCCCCGATCGCCACGAACGGGAAGAGGTACCGCTCGTGGACGCGAGTCGGGAGGACGAAGAAGGCGACCGACAGGACCGCGACCCCGACGAGGATCATCAGCGGCGTGGGCCGCCGCGCGACCAGGTAGCCGACGATCACGAACGCGGCGACGAGGAGGGCCGCGCCGATGAAGACCGCCGGGATCCCGAGGAAGGTCACCGCGTCGGGGCAGAGCGGGTCGCCGGGCGCCGCCTGGAGGATGAACGTGTCGCACGCCCAGCCGCCGTTCGCCGCGATGCCCGTGCCGCCGGCGGAGGCCAGGGCCCACGGGTTGTAGGCGTTGACGCTCGCATACGGATAGCCACCGGCCGTCTTGAAGATCTGCTCGATCAGGCCCGAGTGCAGGAGGCTGCCGTTCGAGCCGGGCTCGATGACCGAGAGGCCGAACGGGACGCAGAGCGCGACCGCCGTCAGGAAGCCGACGGCGGCCGTGGTCAGGATCCGGATCGGCCGGTCGGTCCGCCGCTCCCAGGCGCGGTACCGGGCGAGGAAGCCGGCCGGGCCGGCCCGGCGAGGCGCGTCCGTGCCGACCTCCGTCTCGAGCGGCTCCGGCGGCCACAGCGCCCGCCGGATCGTCACGACCGCGACGATCGGGGCGAGGATCGCGAGCTGCGGCTTGATCAGCGCCGCGATGACGGTCCAGATCGCGGCCCGCTCCGGGCGGTCGCGCCAGAGCTCGCGGATCCCGAGGAGCAGGAAGACGACGCCGACCGAATCGACCTGGCCCCAGAGGACGGAGTCGAACCAGGTCACCGGATTGAAGACCACGAGGGCCGCCCCGACCAGCGCCGCCCGCTTGCCGACCCCGAGCTCGCGGGCCATCGACCAGGCGAGCCAGGCGAGGGCGAGGTCGGCGAGGATCGGCGGGACCTTGATCAGGTCGCCGATCCCACCCAGCTGCTGTCCGACGAGCCCGACCAGCCACAGGACATAGAGGTAGCCGGGCGTGTAGTCGTGAAAGAAGTCGCGGTCGTAGAAGCCGTGCGGCCCCTCGCTCGCCAGGTTGGACGCCCAGAACTGGAAGGACGCGAGGTCGACCCGAAAGCCCGAGCCCGGATTCAGCTGTGCGATGATGACCCGGAAGACGAGGCCGAGCGCGAGGAGCGCGAGGATCGCGCCGAGGCCATCCCGCAATCCGCTGGTGCGCGTCGGCGCGTCCGCGCCTCGGCTCGGTCCGCCCGGAGCGCGGCCGGACGTCACGGGATGGATCTCCCCGAACGAGCGTTGAGGTGGATCGCAGGGTAGCACAGGGTCGGTCGCCACTCGCCAGCTCCGTCCCCTACCCGTCGTCGACGTTCGTCACGATCGTCGTGGGGGCCTGCCTGGTGGCGGTCGCCCTGGTCGTCTACACGCTGAGCCATCCCGATCGGTTCTACAACCACTTCACCTGGCAGGCCATGGCCTTCCTGGAGGGCCACGCCGCGATTCGGTACCCCGTCGAGGCCACGCCGGCCACGCCCGGCAACAGCTTCTTCCAGGACGTCCTGCCGGTCGCCACCACCGACGGCGTGCCGCGGGCCCTGGTTCCCTTCCCGCCGCTGCCGGCGGTCGTCCTGATGCCGTTCGTGGCGATCTGGGGCGCGGCCACCGACGGACAGCTCGTGTTCGCGATCCTCGGCGCGATCGACGTCGGGATCGCGTGGTGGGTCCTCGGGCTGCTCCCGATCCGGAGCTGGGTCCGGTTCGCGGTGACGGTCTTCTTCGGCTTCGGGACGGTCTTCTGGTACACCGCCCAGCTCGGGACCACGTGGTACCAGGCGCACGTGCTGGCGGTCGGCCTCGCGTTGGCGGCCGTCGGGATCGCGATCCGGGCCGACCGCCGGTCCGCGCTCCTCGAGGACGACGCGGACGGGCCCGACGCGGGAGGGGCCGGGTCCTCGCCGGCCACGCGGACCACCGCCCGCTTGACGGCCCGCGCCCTCCTCCCCGAGCCCCGCCAGTTCCTCGCCGGCCTGCTGTTCGGGCTCGCCTGCACCTCCCGCCTCAC
>DATBGP010000038.1:0-4145 GCA_036557925.1 Candidatus Limnocylindrales bacterium
GGCGACGGCGACATCCCCCACCCGGCGATCGGCAAGGCCCGTCGGATGCAGGTCCGGACGCCGTCGATGCAGCACGAGGTGATGATCGAGGCGGTCGAGAACCACATGCCCCAGGTCATCGTCATCGACGAGATCGGGACCGAGCTCGAGGCCCAGGCGGCCCGGACGATCGCCGAGCGCGGCGTCCAACTCATCGGGACCGCCCACGGCAACAACCTCGACAACCTGATGCTCAACCCGACCCTGTCCGACCTGATCGGCGGGATCCAGAGCGTCACCCTCGGCGACGAGGAGGCGCGCCGGCGACGGACCCAGAAGAGCGTCCTCGAGCGCAAGGCGCCACCCACGTTCGACGTGATCATCGAGATCCAGGATCGCGAGCGGGTCACCGTCCACAGCGACGTCGCCGAGACGGTGGACTCGCTGCTGCGCGGCGATCCGGTCGCGCCGGAGCTGCGCTGGCGCGACGAGGAGGGCGTTCATCGCTCGCAGGCCCGGCCGCGGCCGTCGCCCCGGGAGCAGATCGGCGCCGAGCGGTTCGCCGGGCTCGTCGGGTCCGGCCAGCCGTGGCGGATGGAGCCGGGCTGGCGGGGCGAGGGCTCGTACCGTGGCGGCGGGTATCGCGACGCGGGCACCGGCCCCGCCGCGCTCCGCTCCGGCTACCGGCCCGGCGCCAGCGGCGGCTGGCGCCAGACGCGCGGGGGCTCCTCGCGGGAGCCGGCGCCGCGCGGGTCGCAGACGGAGGCTGACGGGGGCGGGCCGGCCGGCATGATGCCGGGCGAGCGGTTCGCGGTGCCGCCGGCCGGCCGCGGTGGCCGAGCCGACGAGCTGCCGTTCGTCAGCGGCGAGATCGCCGATCGTGGGCCGCTGGAGCGGGGCGCCGTCTCCACCCCGGAGACTCGCGCGCGGGAGGCCCGTGAGCTCGAGCGCCAGAAGGCCTGGCGCGACCAGGCGACCCGGGCGATGACGGCGCTCCGGGCGGAGGAGGGCACAGCCCCGGTCAACGCCGAGGACCTCGACGGGGAGGAGGACGAGGGCCCGCTCGGGATCGCCGAGGACGAGCGCGGCGACGCGGTCCTCGTGCCCGGTGGGGCGCCGCTGCCGACGCTCCGGGTCCTGCCCCAGGGGATCAGCCGGAAGCGCCTGGAGCAGGCGATCCGCGACCTCCAGCTGCCCGTCGAGATCGCCCGCGAGGTCGACGAGGCGGACGTCGTGATGACGCTCCGGAATGAGTACAAGCAGAAGACGCCGATGCTCCGCGAGGCGGAGGAGCGATCCCTGCCGATCTACGTCCTGAAGTCGAACACGGTGCCCCAGATGCAATCGAGCCTGACCTCGATCTTCTCGCTCGAGATCGACCCGCGGGAGGCGGCGCTCCGCGAGACCGAGGAAGCGATCGGTCTCGTGCTGAACCGATCGGAGCCGGTCGAGCTGTCGCCGCAGAACGCCTACATCCGGCGGCTCCAGCACCAGATGGCGGAGCGGGCGAACCTCGTCTCGCGGTCCCGCGGCCGCGAGCCCTACCGCCGCGTCCGGCTCTATCCGGACGCCGCTCGATCGGCCTGGCGGTGAGCCCCTCCGGGGGCATCGACGGGGAGCCGGCCGCGGATCCACGCGCCCGGCCGCCCGATCTGCACCCCCACAACGTCGTCATCGACTGCGCCGACCACGACGTCGTCGTCCCGTTCTGGGAGGCGGCGCTCGGCTGGTCGTCGCGGCGGATCAACGAGCAGTTCGTGATGCTCCGGCCACCCGAGGGCAGCGACGTGAGCTTCGCGATCCTGTTCCAGCGGGTGCCGGAGCCCAAGGTGGCGAAGAATCGCGCCCACATCGACTTCGACGCAGGCGACATGCCGGCCGAGGTCGACCGGCTGGTCGCGCTCGGCGGATCGGTGGTCGCGGAGCACAGCCTCGGCGACTTCCGCTGGACGATCGTCGCCGACCCCGAAGGCAACGAGTTCTGCGTGACGATCCGGTGAGCGGACCGTTCGGCGCGGCGGCGGCACCGGGCCCGCCCGTTGCGCCGGTCGCCGCCCCCGGCAACGCCCGCCTCGGCACGCTGTCGAGGATCCTCATCGGCTACGGCGTCATCGGTCTGATCGCTGCGGTGATCGCGGCGATCCTGCTCCTGTTCGCCTTCGTCCGGGTGACCAACCTCTCGAACCAGCTGAACAGTCAGGTCGGCGGCGTCTCGGCGGTGCTCGACAAGACCGCGAACGCGCTCGAGGACGCCTCGACCACCGCCGCCAGCTTCGTCACGACGGTCGACAGCGCCCAGCAGACCGTGACGAGCGCAGCGGCCGACATCCGCCAGATCGTGCCCCGGCTGCGCGACCTCGAGGATCGGGCGAACGAGATCTCGATCCTCGGCCAGCAGCCGCTGTCGCGCCTGGGCAGCCTGTTCGGCGAGATCGCGACCTACCTGACCGACATCGCGACGCAGATGGACCAGATGGCGAAGAGCCTGGTCGGCAACCGGTCCGCGCTCGAGGCGAACGCGGCGTCGCTCGGCGAGCTGGCGACCGAGATCCGAACGCTTTCCGACACCCTCGGCAGCGACCAGCTCGCGTCAGCGATCAGCGACATCCGCTGGCTGATCCTGGCGCTGCTGATCCTCGCCGCGGTCGGCGCCGCCGTGCCGGCGGCCGGCGCGCTGATCGCCGGCTGGTGGCTTCGCGACTGGCTGACGTCCCAGGCGCCGCCGGCGGCAGCCGCGCCGGCCGGTCCGTTCTAGCCGCCCCTCCCGATCCCGGCCGCTACCGCAGGTCGCGGCGGAGGGCCGATCGGGCCGCGTGGTATCCGGCCATCCCGTGGACGCCGCCGCCCGGCGGCGTCGAGGCGGAGCAGAGATAGAGCCCGCGGGCGCCGGTCCAGTACGGGTCCAGGGCGGGTCGCGGCCGGAACACGAGCTGGCGCAGGTCCTGGATCCCGGCGTTGATGTCGCCGCCCACGTAGTTGGGGTCGTGGCCCTCCATCGCGCCAGGACCCATGGCGGACCGGGCCAGGATCCGATCGCGGAATCCCGGCGCGAATCGCTCGACCTGCGCCTCGATCCGATCCGTCATGTCGACGGTCGAGCCGGCCGGGACGTGGCAGTACGCCCAGGCCGTGGCCTTGCCGTGGGGAGCTCGGGTCGGATCCCATGCCGCGTACTGGGCGAGCAGAACGAACGGCCGCTCCGGATGGCCGCCCCGGGCGACGAGCCGCTCGGATCGGGCGATCTCCGACAGCGTGCCGCCGAGGTGGACCGTGGCCGCCCGTCGCGGGCCGTCGGCCGTCCAGGGGATCGGCCCGTCCAGCGCCCAGTCGAGCTTGAAGACGCCCGAACCGTAGCGGAACGATTCGAAGGCCCGTCGGGTCCGCCCCGGAAGACGGTCGCCCGCGATCCGGAGGGCGGCTCGCGGTGTCGTGTCGAGCAGGACGACGCGGCTCTCCGGCAGCTCGCGGAGGCTCGTCACCTCGCGGTCGATCTCGATCTCGCCACCGAGATCGGTCAGCTCGGCGACGAGGGCGCTCGCGATCGCCGACGTCCCGCCGCGGACCAGCGGCCAGCCCGCGGCGTGAGCGTAGATCCCCAGGACGAGACCGAACGCTGACGTCAGCGGCCGGGTCAGGTCCAGCATCGAATGGGCCGCGAGACCGGCGAACGCCGCCCGGGCCGCATCGCCCTCGAACTGCGTCCGCGCGAGCCGGGCGGCCGGCAGGAGCGACAGCAGCCCGAACAGCCCGAGCGGCAGGGGATGGCGTGGGATGTGCAGCACCGGGCCGAGGATCTCCTCGGCCAGGTCGTCTGCCGCGTTGACGAGAGGATCGAAGAGCCGACGCCAGGTCGCGCCGTCGCGCCCGGGCAGCGCGGCGGCCGTGGCGGCCGTCGAACGCTCGACGACCATCGCCCGGCCGCCGTCGAGGGGGTGCGCGACCGGCGCATCGGCGTGGACGAGGTCCGCTCCGCGGGCGCCGAGATCGATCGTCCGGAAGAAGGGCGAGGCGACCGTCAGCGGCACGATCGAGGCGCAGACGTCGTGCCGAAATCCGGCCAACGTCCGCTCCTCGGTCCGCATCCCGCCGCCGACGGTCGGGGCGGCTTCGATGACCCGGACGCTCCGTCCGGCCCGGGCCAGCGTGATCGCCGCGGCCAGCCCGTT
>DATBGP010000039.1:0-5831 GCA_036557925.1 Candidatus Limnocylindrales bacterium
CCTGCCCGGCCGGGCGATCACGCTCGGGTCCCGGGCCGAGCGCTCGTGGCTCGTCCGGGCGCCGCTGATCCGGCGCGGCCACTTCCGGGTGGAGCCGCTCCAGATCCGGACCGGCGATCCGTTCGGGTTCTTCGAGGCGTCGGCGTCGGTGGGGCAGGGGATCGCCGTCGTCGTCTATCCCCGGATCGACAAGCTGCCGCTGTGGCGGCTCCCCGCCGCGAGCATCGAGGGCAGCCATTCGGCGCCCGAGCGGACGCTCCAGACCTCGCCCCTCGCGACCGCGGTCCGACCCTACGCCCCGGGCGACAGCTTCAACCGGATCCACTGGCGCTCGACGGCGCGCCACGGGGAGATCCAGGTCAAGGAGTTCGAGCTGGAGCAGACCGCCGACGCCTGGATCTTCCTCGACCTCGAGCGGGCCGTGCAGGGCGGGCGCGGCGAGGAATCGACCGTCGAGATGGCCGTCCGCGCCGCCGCGTCGATCGCCGACAAGGCGCTCCTCGAGAACCGGGCCGTCGGGATGACCGTCAACGGGCACCGCCAGGCGATCGTCCCGGCGGACCGCGGCGGGCGCCAGCACCTGAAGATCATGCAGCTGCTTGCCGCGGTCGACGGCGACGGCACCACGCCTCTCGCCGAATCGCTGATCGGGGCGGCCGGCCGGCTCCGGCGCGGCATGACCGCGATCGTCATCACCCCGTCGCTGGACCGGGCCTGGATCCGCCCGATCGCCGCGCTCCGGACGCGCGGGATCGCGTCGGTCGTCGTCACGCTCGACGCGGCGGCCGCGGACCGGCTCGATCGCGACGAGCGCCGCCGGAAGGGCGAGGAGATCCCGGAGCCGACGTCGGCGGCGGAGGAGCAACGGGCCCAGCGTGCCCGCGCCCTCCGCCACGCGCTGGCCGAGTACGAGCTGCGTGTGCATCCGCTGAGCCCGGGGCGATCCCTCGCGGAGGCCCTGAGCTGATGCTCGACGCGATCCGCGCCCGGCTGCTCAAGAGCCCGCCCGAGGGCTGGCTGAGCCTGCTCCTCGTGGCGATCCTCGCGGTGACCGTGGCGTGGTCCCTCGACGATGCCGCCCTCGTCCTCGGCCGGCGCGACTGGACCGACTTCCTCGCCTGGGCCGCCCTCGGCGGCGTCGCCTGCGGGTTCGTCGGGGCCCGGGCCGGCTGGAACCGGCCGGTCGCCCACACCCTCAGCGCGATGGTCGCGGCGCTGATCGTGCCGGTCATGGTGGGCAGCGTGCTCCTCCCGCACGCATCGTTCGCCGCCCAGTTCCGGGCGACGTCCGACTCGGTCGTGAACGCGACGATCGACTTCGCGGTGCTCGGCCTGCCGGTGACCCGCGAGAGCGGCCACTACCTGCTGGTGCTCGGCCTGCTCTGCTGGGCGAACGGGATCTTCGCCGCCTCGGCGGTGTTCCGCCACGGCCGCCCGCTCGGCCCGATCGTCGTCCTCGGCGCGGTCCTCGTCGCGAACATGTCGGCCACGACCGAGGACCAGATCTGGTTCCTCGTCCTGTTCTCGCTCGCCTCGCTCTTCCTGCTGATCCGGCTGCACGCGCTCGAGGAGCGCTCGACGTGGATCCGACGGCGGATCGGCGACCCGTCCATCGTCGGGTCGCTCTACCTCCGCGGCGGGACCGTCTTCATCATGATCGCGGTCTTCCTCGCCCTGACCCTGACGGCGAGCGCCCGGTCCGCGCCGCTGGCCGGCTTCTGGGAGGACGCGAAGCCGGCCCTCGTCGACATCAGCCAGTGGCTCCAGCGGATCATCCCGGCCGCACCCAACAGCCGCACCCTCGGCGTGCCGACCTTCGGCGGCCAGGTGACGATCGGCGGGCTCTGGTCGACCTCGGACGAGCCCGCGCTCGAGATCACCCGCGACCCCGGCAACGACGACCCGCTGTACTGGCGGGCGACGACCTATGACTCGTTCACGCTCCGCGGCTGGACGACGACGACGCCTGGAACGGACGACCGCGCAGCCGGCAGCCCGCTCCTCGACGGAACGCTCGACGCGGTGCCGTCGACGGCGGCCCGCAAGAGCGAGACGTTCGTCGTGACGCCGCTCTCGAGCAGCTTCAAGGTCGCCTTCAGCCCGATCGACCCCATCTCGGTGAACCGGGACGCGACGCTGAACCTCGTCGGGACGGACGGCTTCCTCCAGTCCGTCGCGATCCAGGGCAGCGGTCCGTATTCGATCACCGCCTCGATCCCGACGATCGCCGACGTCGCAGGCGGCCTGACCGAGAACCGGCTCCGGGCGGCCGGCACCGACTATCCACTCGTCGTGACCAATCGCTACCTGACGGTGCCGGACGGCGCGATGGGCCTGGCCGCGAACCAGCTTCTCGCCGACATCCTCGCGCGGGCCAAGGCCAGCGGCCACGACACGCCGTTCGACATCGCGACGGCGATCGTCGCCAGGCTCCAGGGTCCCGAGTTCACGTACAGCACGAACGTCCTGGGCGTGTGCGATCACGACTCGAGCGTCGTGGAGTGCTTCGCGGCCCACAAGACGGGCTTCTGCGAGCACTACGCGAGCACGATGGCGATCCTCCTCCGGAAGGCCGGGATCCCGGCCCGCCTCGCCGAGGGCTTCCTGCCGGGCCAGCTGGACACGGCGACGGGCAAGGAGCAGATCCGGAGCGGCGGCGCCCACGCCTGGGTCGAGGTCTACTTCCCGGGCTACGGCTGGCAGCTGTTCGATCCGACGGGCGGGAACGTCTCGCAGGCGCAGCCGTTGCCGGAAGGGACCATCGTCCCGCTGGCGAGTGCCTCGCCGCGGCCGTCGTTCACCTTCGCGAGCGGCGATCCCCGCGACGGCGCCGAGGGCCCGAGCCGGAACCCGAACGTGGGTGCCGGGACGACCCGGAGCGGCGGTGGACCCGGCACCGGCTTCCTGATCGTCTTCGCGATCGTGCTCCTCGCGTCCGTCCTGCTTCTCGCGTTCCTCGCCTGGCGGCGGGGGCCGCGGAACGTGTCGACGCCGGAGGGCGTCTACGCGTCCATCGGCGCGCTCGCCCGCCGGTTCGGCTTCGGCCAGCGGCCGACCGAGACGGCCTTCGAGTACGCCACCGCCCTCGGCGACGTGCTGCCCGGGGTCCGGCCGGAGCTCCAGACCGTCGCCGCCGCGAAGGTCGAGGTCTCGTACGGGCGCCGCGAGCTCGGCGAGGACCGGCTCAAGGCGCTGACCAGTGCCTACCAGCGACTGCGGGTGAGCCTGCTCCGGCTCGCCTTCCGGCGCGGCGACCGGCGGCGCGGGACCAGACGCTGACAACCCGCGCGGCGGCGTGGCGGGCGGCTAGAGCGCCCCGGAGCGCGAGCGCTCCTCGGTCTCCTCCAGGGCGGCCTCGTCGAGGAGGCCCGCCAGGTGCTCCGTCAGGTTCATCGCCCGGACGACCGGCCGGCCGGCCCGGAGCTCCACGACGGAGATCCCGCACAGGTCGCTCGACCACATCCAGAACCGCTCGAGCGGCAGGTCGAACAGGGCCAGCAGGACGACCTTGAAGACCCCGTCGTGGCCGACGAGGATCGACCACGGGTGGGTCGCCGGCGCATCGTGATAGCCGCCGACCTGGGGCGCCATCACCGTCCCGGGCGAACCCGCATGCGCCAGCTCGCCGAGGACGTCCGCGAGTCCGCCGACGACCCGTCCGCGGACGTCGACGAGCCGCTCGCCGCCGGGCGCCCAGGCCTCGGTGGGCCGCTGACGCCAGATCGCCAGCCGCTCCCCGTCGGACTCGGCGATCTCGCTCGCGAGACGTCCCTCCCACTCGCCCTGGGCGATCTCCGCGAAGCGTTCGTCCGGCCGGGTGGGGACCGCCGACGGGGCGCGACGGGCGATGGCCGACGCGGTCTCGGCGGCGCGCGACAGCGGCGAGTGGACGATGGCGATGGGCGCTCCCTCGGGGACGGGCAGCGCGGGCGCGTCGTGCGGGGCGGCAAGTCGCGCGGCCACCCGCTCCGCCTGGCGACGGCCGAGCGGCGAGAGCGGGGTCTCGAGCCGGCCCTGGAACCGGCGCTGGACGATCAGCTCCGACTCGCCGTGGCGGACGAGGACGAGCGTCGCGTCGAGCCGGTCCGGGATCGTCAGGCGATCCGGGCCCGCGCGATCGGCCGGTCCGGGCTCGCTCAGCGGTCGCGCCCGAGCCGGATCGTCCACAGCTCCACGACCGACTCCTGGCCCCGGATCGCGTTCTCGACCTCGGCCGGCACGTCGTCGTCGAGGGCGAGGATCATCAGCGCATCGGCGCGCGGTGCGCTTCGGCCCACGTGCATCGCCGAGATGTTCACGTCGGCGGCGCCGAGCGTCTGCCCGATCCGCCCGATCATCCCCGGCCGGTCGTGGTGGTGGGTGATGAGCATCACGTCGGTCGGCTCGATGTCGAGGCGGTACTCGTTGAGCCGGGTCAGTCGCGTCTCGCCGGCCGCCACGGTGCCCGCGACCGTCAGCGGGCCCGATCCGCTATCGCCGCTGACGCTCAGCTGCGCGGCGAAGCCGCCGGCATCGGGCGTCTTCCGCTCGACGACCGTGATCCCGCGGGCCTTCGCGAGGGCGGCGGCGTTCACGAGGTTGACCCGCTGCGTGGTCGAGGTCTCGATCAGGCCGCGCAGGACGGCCGCCGTGAGCGGCGAGGCGTCGACCGAGGCGAGCTCGCCCGAGACGTCGAGGGTGATCGTCCGGACGCCGCCGCGGGCGAACTGGGCGAAGAACCGGCCGAGGAGCTCGGCGAGCGGCAGGTAGGGGCCGATCGCGCGCGCCGTCTCCGGCGTCAGCAGCGGCGCGTTGACCGCATACCTGGCCGACCGCCCGGCGAGGACGTCGAGGACCTGGTCGGCGACCTCCTCCGCAACGAGGACCTGGGCCTCCGCGGTGGAGGCGCCGAGGTGTGGCGTCAGGAGCGTGTTCGGCGCCTCGAGGAGCGGCGAGCCGACGGGCGGCTCGGACTCGAAGACGTCGATCCCGGCGCCGCCGAGCTGGCCGCTCGCGAGACCCGCGGCCACCGCGGCCTCGTCGAGGATGCCGCCGCGGGCGACGTTCAGGAGGATCGTCCCGGACTTCATCCGGGCGATCTGCTCGCGGCCGATGAGCCCGCGCGTGGCGCGGGTCAGGGGGACGTGGACGGTGATCACGTCGGACCGCTCGATCAGCCGGTCGAACGGGACGAGCTCGACACCGTGGAGGGCCGCCTGCTCGGCGGTCACGAACGGGTCGGACGCGAGCACGTTCATCTCCATCGCGATCGCCCGGGTCGCGATGGCCTGCCCGATCTTCCCGAGGCCGACGATCCCGAGCGTCCGGCCACGGAGCTCGAGACCGGTGAACTGGGCGCGCTTCCACTCGCCCCGCCGGACCGAGGCGTCGGCCGCGGCGACCTTCCGGGCGACGCCGGTCATCAGCGCGAGGGTGTGCTCGGCGGCCGCGATCGTGTTGCCGGTCGGCGCGTTGACGACCGTGATGCCGGCCGCGGTCGCGGCATCGAGATCCACGTTGTCGACGCCGACGCCGGCCCGGCCGATGACCTGGAGCCGGTTGCCGGCCGCCGCGATCACGTCCCGGTCGACCTGGACCTGGCTCCGGACGACCAGCGCGTCGTACTCCGGAAGCGCTGCGCAGAGCTCATCCCGGCCGAGCCCGGGTCGCTCGTCGACCTCGTGCTCGGCGCGGAGCTTCGCGACGCCCTCCGCGGCGATGGGCTCGGCGACGAGGATCCTCACGCGGGGACCGCGGCGGCCTCGGTCCGTGCCGGCTGTCGGGTCGCACCCGGTCCGGCGGTGAGGACCGCGACGGCCGCCGCCTGGGCGGCGGCGACCGCCTGACCCGGC
>DATBGP010000040.1:0-2551 GCA_036557925.1 Candidatus Limnocylindrales bacterium
GTCCCGGCGACGTACGCAGGCGCGGTGGTGAAGGCCTCGCCGCACGCGGCGGACGCCCATGCGTTCCTCGACTGGGTGAACGGCCCCGACGGCCAGGCCATCCTGGCGTCGTTCGGGTTCCTCCCGCCGTCGCCCGCCTGATCGCCGTTGACGATCGCGCTCGGGGTCCTCGTCGGCCTCTTCCTGGGACTGCCGGTCGCGATCCTCGTCCTGCGAGCCATCGCCGGCGGCGCGCTGCAGGTCGCGATCGGCGATCCGGCCGTCCTCGACGCCCTCCAGCTCTCGCTGATCACGACCGCGATCAGCCTCGCCCTGACCATCGCGATCGCCACGCCGGTCGCCCACCTGCTCGCCCGTCGCCGGTTCCGCGGTGCGACATTCGTGGAGGCGATCGTCGACCTCCCGATCGTGCTGCCGCCGTCCGTCGCCGGCCTCGCCCTGCTGCTCGCCTTCGGCAGACGCGGCGTCTTCGGCGACGCGCTGGCCGTGTTCGGGATCGCGATCCCCTTCACGACCCTGGCGGTCATCCTCGCCCAGATGTTCGTGTCGATGCCGTTCTTCATCCGGGCGGCGCGGTCGGGCTTCCGCGGCGTCGACCGCGACTTCGAGGACGCCGCCCGTGTCGATGGAGCGGCAGAGCGCCAGGTGGCGTGGTCGATCACGGTGCCGCTCGCCGGCACGGCTCTCGCGTCGGGCATCGTGATGACCTGGGCCCGGGCTCTCGGGGAGTTCGGAGCGACCATCATGTTCGCCGGCAACGTGGCCGGGAAGACGCAGACGCTTCCGCTGGTCGTCTATGGCGAGTTCCAGTCGGGCGACCTGGACGCGTCGATCGCGGCTGCGGCGATCCTGGTGCTGGCCGCGTTTGCCGTCCTCGTCGCCGTGCGCGGGATCGGCTGGGGCCGGGCGCTCGACCTGCGCGGCGCGTGACGCGGATCAGGTCCGGTCGTAGACCTCGGGGTTGATCGGCGTGGGCAGGCGCTCGCCGCGGACGCCGGCCAGGAGGTTCGCTGCCGCCATCTCGGCCATCTTCCCGCGGGTCGCCCGCGACGCCGAGGCGATGTGCGGGACGATCAGGCAGTTGTCCAGCCCGACGAGCGGATCGTCGGGGGCGATCGGCTCCGGATCCGTGACGTCCAGTGCGGCGGCGAAGATCCGCCCCGCCTTCAGGGCGTCCGCCAGCGCGGCGTGGTCGATGACCGGGCCGCGCGACGTGTTCACGAGGACCGCGTTCCGCTTCATCCAGGAGAGCTTCTCGGCGTCGATCATCCCCCGCGTCTCGGGCGTGAGGGTCGTGTGGAGGCTCACGAAGTCGGCCCGCGGCAGGAGCTCCTCGAGCGGCAGGAACGTCGCGCCGAGCTCCGCCTCCACGGCCGGGTCCACGCGCTGGACGTCCTGGTAGAGGATCGTCATCCCGAACCCGCGCGCGCGGCGGGCCAGCGCCTGGCCGATCCGGCCGAACCCGACGATCCCGATCGTCGCACCGTGCACGTCGGGCCCGAGCAGCAGCATCGGGCCCCACGTCTGCCACCTGCCCGCGCGAACATAGCGATCGCCTTCTGGCAGGCGCCGAGCAGCCGCCATCAGGAGGGCAAACGCCAGGTCGGCGGTCGTCTCGGTCAGGACCCCGGGCGTGTTCCCGGCCGGGATGCCGCGGCGGTTGACGGCGGCGACGTCGATGTTGTCGAAGCCCACCGCGTAGTTCGAGACGACCTTCAGCTGCGGCCCGGCGGCGTCGAGGAACTCGTCGTCGACGCGGTCGGTCAGGAGCGTGAGGACGCCGGCGCAGTCCCGGATCGCCTCGAGCAGCTCCGCCCGGGGCGGCGGCAGCTCGTCCTCCCAGACCCTCGCGTCGCAGGCGGCGAGGATCGGGTCGAGCCCGTCGTCGGGGATCCGCCGCGCGACGAAGACGATCGGGCGATCGACGACCATCGAACGGTGTCCCGCGAGCGGTCAGCCGGCGGAGCCGGCGGCGACCGGCCGGTCCCGCCGATCCGGGCGATCCGGCAGGGCTTCCACGAAATGGAGGATCCGGTGGAGCGCCTCGGTGAGGTTCTCCCGCGAGTTCGCATAGGAGATCCGGACGTGATCGACGCCGATGCCGCCGAATGCCGTCCCGGCGAGGACGCACACGCCGGCCTCGAGCAGCAGCCGATCGGCCAGCTCTTTGCCGCTCAGTCCGGTGCCGGACACGTCGGGGAACACGTAGAAGGCCCCCTTCGGGCTCAGGCAGCGGATGCCGGGGATGTCGTTGAGGCCCGCCACGACCAGATCGCGCCGCGCCCGGAACTCCTCGACCATCGCCGCCATCGGCGCCTGCGGTCCGCGGATGGCCTCGACCGCGCCCACCTGGGCGAACGTCGGGGCGCAGCTGATCGTGTTGATCAGCAGCTGCCCGTACATCGCCACGAGCGACGGCGGCACGATCGCGTAGCCCAGCCGCCATCCGGTCATCGCGAACGTCTTCGAGAACCCGTCGAGGACGATCGTCCGCTCGGCCATCCCCGGCAGCGACGCGATCGAGACGTGCTCCTCGCCGTCGTAGAGGATC
>DATBGP010000041.1:0-7817 GCA_036557925.1 Candidatus Limnocylindrales bacterium
CGGTGATGATGCATTTCCGGACGTCGGACCGCTCCGGGATGTCGTACATCACCTCGAGAAGGGCCTCCTCGACGATCGACCGCAGCGCCCGGGCGCCGGTCTTTCGTTCGAGGGCCACGTCGGCGGCGGCCTTCAGCGCGCCCTCGGTGAAGACCAGCTCCCCCTTGTCGAGCCCGAGGAACTTCTGGAACTGCCGGGTGACCGCGTTCTTCGGCTCCGTCAGGACGCGGACCAGGTCCTCGGCCGTGAGCGCGGTGAGGGTGACGATGACCGGCAGACGGCCGATGAACTCCGGGATCAGCCCGAACTTCAGCAGGTCCTCCGGCATCAGCCGCTCCAGGATCTTGCCGCGGTCCACGCTCGCGATGCCGCCGTCGGCGCCGAAGCCGATCGACCGTCGGCCGACCCGCTCCTCGACGATCTTCTCGAGCCCGTCGAACGCGCCGCCGCAGACGAACAGCACGTTCGTCGTGTCGATCTGGATGAAGTCCTGGTGGGGGTGCTTCCGGCCGCCCTGGGGCGGGACGTTGGCCACGGTGCCCTCGAGGATCTTCAGGAGCGCCTGCTGGACGCCCTCGCCGGAGACGTCGCGGGTGATCGACGGGTTGTCGGCCTTGCGGGCGATCTTGTCGATCTCGTCGATGTAGATGATCCCGCGCTGGGCCCGGGCGACGTCGAAGTCGGCGGCCTGGATCAGGCGCAGCAGGATGTTCTCGACGTCCTCGCCGACGTAGCCGGCTTCGGTCAGCGACGTCGCGTCGGCGATGCAGAAGGGCACGTCGAGCACCCGCGCCAGCGTCTGCGCGAGGAGCGTCTTGCCGGATCCGGTCGGCCCCACGAGCAGGACGTTCGACTTCTGGAGCTCGACCTCGTCGACCGCGTGGCCGGCGTTGACCCGCTTGTAGTGGTTGTAGACCGCCACGGAGAGGACCTTCTTGGCCCGCTCCTGGCTGATCACGTACTGGTCGAGCGCGAACTTGATCTGGCGAGGGTTGGGGAGCTTGGCGACCGCCGGCTTGGCCTTCGGCGCCTCGAGCATCTCCTCCTCGATGATCTCCTGGCAGAGGTTGATGCACTCGTCGCAGATGTAGACGCCCTGGCCCGCGATGAGCTTCCGCACCTGCTCCTGGCTCTTGCCACAGAACGAGCAGCGGTACGGAACCTTGGGTCCCTTGGACGAGCCGCTGGTGGTCACCGGTATCGCGTGCTCCCCTGTCCCTACTTGGTCTTCTTGTCGGCGTCGGTCTTGGCGGCTTCCGCTTCAGTCGAGGGGTTCGGGACGGAGCCGCCCTCACCCCCGGTCAGGCCGAGGTCGTGCGCGCGAGCGATCAGCGAATCGCCGGTGGCGGTGTAGACGTAGTCGATGATGCCATAGTCCTTGGCCGCGTCGGGAGACATGAAAAAGTCCCGGTTCGTGTCCGCGACGACCTTGTCCAGCGGCTGCTTCGTGTGCTTCGAGAGGATCTCGTGGTTCCGCTGGACGAGGAACTCCCACTCCTTCATCTGGATCAGGGCATCCGGAGCGGCGCCGCGGAACCCGCCGGATCCCTGGTGGATCATGATCCGGCTGTTCGGCAGGGCGTAGCGCTTGCCCTCGGCGCCGGCGGCGAGCAGGACCGCGGCCATCGAAGCCGCCATGCCCAGGCAGATGGTCGCGACGGGCGCCCGGACGTACTGCATCGTGTCGTAGATCGCGAGACCGCTCGTCACGACGCCACCTGGCGAGTTGATGTACAGGCTGATGTCCTTCTCCGGGTCCTCCGAATCGAGGAACAGGAGCTGGGCGATGATCAGGTTCGCGACGTGGTCCTCGATCGCGTCGCCGAGGAAGATGATCCGTTCCCGGAGCAGCCGCGAGTAGATGTCGTAGGCGCGCTCGCCACGGCTGCTGGATTCGATGACCATCGGAACGAGCATCTGGGGTCTCCCGGGTTGCGGCGTGTCTGGGTCGCTGATCTGGCGGTGTCTGGGATGGATGGCGTGGACGGGTTCGATGGTGGTCAGCCGGCCGGGGCCGGCTCGTCGCTCTCGGCTTCGGCCGTGGCCGGATCGGCGCTCACGCCGGCGGCGACCGCCGTCTTCTCACCGGTGGATTCGCCGGATCCGCCGTCGAGGATCGATCCCGGATCCGTCGCGTCGACGGCGGCGACCGATCGGGCCTGGTCCTCGTCGACGCTCTCGGCCGGTCCGTCCTCGATGTGGGGGATCGCCGGGTGGTCCGGATGGGCGGCCAGCCAGTCGTCGACGAGCTGCTCGACGACGCGGCTCCGGCGGAGCGTCGAGCGGATGTAGTTCCGGCCGCGCTCGCTCTCGAAGTAGCGGAGCGTCTTCTGGTCCCCGTCGTAGCGAACGCGGGCCTTGGCGATCTCGGCATCGACGTCGGCGTCGGAGATCTGGAGCCCTTCGACCTCGGCGATCTTGCTCAGCACGAGCAGGACCCGGACGCGCTTCTCGGCGTCGGGCCGGAAGTCGGCGTGGAGGTCCTCGTGGCTCTTGCCCGAGACCTTCTCGTAGGCCTCCTCGCTGATCCCCTGGCGGGCGAGCGCACCGCGGAACTCGTCGTGCATGACCTCGACCTCCTGCTCGACCAGGATGTCGGGCAGGTCGATCGTCGAGTTCGCGACGGCGTATTCGATGATCTGGTCCGAGAAGGTGTGGCGGGCCTTGTCGAGCGCGTTCCGCGCGAGGCGCTTGCGGATCTCCGACCGCATCTCCGCCTCGTCCTCGAAGGCGCCCACCGACTGGACGAAGTCGTCGTCGATGTCGGGCAGGACCTTCTCGCGGAGCTCGCGCAGCTCCACCTCGAAGTGGGCCGGCTTGCCGGCGAGGGTCTCCTCGCCGTAATCCTCGGGGAAGGTGATGTCGAAGCCCTTCGTGTCGCCGACCTTCAGCCCGACGAGCTCGTCCTCGAACCCGGGAATCAGGCGGTCCTCGCCGATGATCAGCGGCATCCGCTCGGTCGAGCCGCCCTCGAACGGCGTGCCGTCCCGGGTACCCTCGTACTTGATCACGGCGTAATCGCCCTTCTGCGCCGGCCGGTCCTCGACGGGCGCGAGGGTCGCGTTCTGGTCGCGGAGCTCCTCGACGACCTTGTCGACGCGGGCATCGTCGGTCGGCTCGATCTCGGGCTTGAAGTTGAAGTTCCGGTAGTCGCCGAGCTGGACCTCCGGCCGGATCGGCACCGTGGCCTTGAAGATCAGCGGCTTTCCTTCTTCCGCCTGGACGATCTCCACGTCGGCGTTGGTGAGGGGCAGGATCTCCTTCTCGATCAGCGCATCGCGGTACGAGGACTGGACGAGCCGGTCGACGGCCTCGTCGAGGACGGCGCCCTGGCCCAGGACGGCCTCGAGGACGCCGCGCGGCGCCTTCCCCGGACGGAAGCCGGGGACGCGGGTGCGGCGGGACAGCGCACGGGTCGCCTCGCCGACGGCCGTCGCCAGCTTCTCGGCCGGGACCTCCACCTCGACGACGACCGTGCTCTTCGGAGCGGGGGTCGTGGTGATCTGCATCGCCCGCGAAGGATAGCCCAAGGCCGTCCGCGCGAGCCGGATCGCCGCTCGTGGCGCTGCGGCCGGGCGCCCCGGCGGGCTCGGCGGGGTGGGCCGGCCCGGCGGGGTAGCCGGGCCGGGCGGGGTCGGCGGGCCGGGCGCCCCGGCGGGCTCGGCGGGCCGGCACGCGAGTCAGCCGGCCGGGGCGCCATCCGGAGCGGCCCTCCGGGTGCAGACATTTCACCTGGGGCGAACAGGGATCGGGCGACGCGGTGCCTGCCGACCGTCGGCATCGGCCGGAGCGCGTCGAGAACCTGGGTGGATACCGGCATTCGGGGTTTTCCGACGGAGCCGAATCCGGTGCGGGTCCACTCGGGGGTCGCCATGCGGTCGATCGTCGGCGATCGCGTTCTGCCAGGCGAGAAAACCGCGCGCCAGGATCGTCCCTACACGCCGGGGGAGCGTCAGGATCGCCACTGCGCGCCAAGGGCCGTCGGCGATCGCCATCCGCCTGGTTGTCACCGCCATCGGCCGGGTCGTCGCGATCCTGACGCCCATCGAGGACCGCGCCCCACGCCGCCTGCGCGACCGGCTGTCTCGCCCCGGTGCTGGCGTAGGGTCCTCGCTCACCGTGATCCCCGTCCCCGGGATGGCGACGCCGCCTGGCGGGACAGCCGCGGGACCAGTCGGTTGATCTGCGTGGTAGGCGAGAGAGGGGTCGAACCTCCACGTCCCTCACGGGACACCGGCTCCTAAGGCCGGCGCGTCTGCCATTCCGCCACTCGCCCGTGGCGCGAGTCTAGCGCCGCCGCGAGGTGCAGCTCCCGGCGGCGAACGTCCGCCTAGAGCCCGGCGTCCGTCGGAGCGCCGCCGGCCCTGCCGCCCTCGCCGGACCCCGCGGCGTTCTTCGCCCGTTGTCGGACCTTCTCGAGCTGCTCGTTGAAGGCGGGCTGATTCGGATCGAGCATCTGTTGGGCGATGCGCTGGCCACCCTTGATCGCCACCGGCCGGATCGCTGCGATCCCGAGGGCCGTGAGCCCGGCCACGACGCCTTCCTTGCGGCGCTCCTTCTGGCGATCGTCGAGGTACTTCGCGAAGTCGCGCTCGAGCGTGCCCCGGACCTTGCGGCCGTCGGTGCCCATCTTCTTCAGGGCCTTCTCGATGTCCTTCGGCAGGAGCTCGGACGGCAGGTCCTCCTCCTTGCCCGTGATCGCCCGCTTCGCCCGCCGGAACAGGCGCCTGGGGCCACCGACCGCGAGGAATGCGCCGCCCGCGGCGACCCCCGCCGCGCGAGCCGGGTGTGCCCGGACCTTGGCAGGCACGTCGACCGCCGCCCGGCCGGCGGCCTCGAGCCGGTCGATCTCGTTCGCGAAGTCCGCGCGCGCCGCTACGAGCGCTTCGAGAGCGGCATCCGTGTCCGTGCCCACTCGATCGTCTCCTTCGTTGCCTGGATCGTGCGTGTCGGGGTGTAGCGCGCCTTGAGCCGCTCGGTGTCGAACTCCACGCCCATGACCTGGCGGACCATGAACGCGATCCAGACCGCCAGGCCCACCGAGATCGCGATCGCGATGCCGACGCGCGGACCGGGGGCCGCCGCCGTGAGGAAGCCGAGGCCGACGCCGCCGATGGCGCCGAGCACGAACGTCCCGATGGAGCCCGTCCCGAGCCCGTTCGCGAGCCCGACGACGAGGCCGATCACGGCGCCGATCACGCCCAGCGAGACGACCGCCACGACGAGGGGTCGCGAGTCAGGTGCGAGGTTCGCCGCGACGTTGTCCGCGAGGACGGTCCAGGCGTAGTTCGTCAGGTTGCCACCGAAGATCAGGGCCACGATCACGCCGATGAAGACGCCGAACGCGAACGACCGGCCGATGTGGGCGTCGATCGCCGGCTCGAGGGCGAGAAGCGTGCCGGCGAGGGCCGCGGCGGCAAGGGCGAGGAGCCCGATGAGGATCCCCCAGCCGATCGATCCGAAGATCCACTCGCCGAGGAACAGCGGCAGGCCGACACCGAGGAGGAGAGCCGCGAAGATTGCGGCGCCGACCGCGATCCCGACGAAGATCGAGGCGCGCTTCGCGGCCTCGCCGATCTCGGCGAACTCGGCCTTGGCAAGGTCCACGTGCGCGTCGAGGAGACGCCGACCGGCGTCACGCGTCGAGGTGAACTGGTCCTTCAGGCCGGGTGCGGGCTCCGGCGCGGGCGGTGGCGGGGGGCCCGGTGGCGGCCCGGGCGGGGGTCCGGGAGGCGGGCCCGCGGGCGGTCTGCCCGGTGGAGGCGGTGTGCCCGGTTGGGACGGCGGCGGCGGACCCGGCGGCGTTGACCGGCCCGGCGCGGAACCGGAGCCGCCCGCAGGGGGTGTCGGGGCGCTCGGTCGCGAGGACGAGCCTGCCGGATCGGCGGACGAATCGATCGCCGGCGGCTCGTCGGACGCGGAAGGCTGGCGCTGCTGATCGTCCAGGGCAGGGCTCCCGTCGGGCAGGGTTCGGGTTCCCTGACTATACCGTTCCGCCGCCGTCGACCCCTGCCGAATCCGTGGCCGGGCATCTCCGCGGCAAGACAGATGCCCCGGTCAGGCCGCCTGCCCGAACGCGGAACGACCCAGCCGATCGGCGGCGTCGAAGAACCCGTACGAGCGGCGGAACGCGGGGTCCTTCGGGTCGGGACGACGACCCGTGGCCGTCTGCCAGAGGGATCGCTCGAGCTCCTCGAGCCGGTCCGAGAGCTCGGCCGGGCCACGCGGAACGGCGATATCGGCGTAGGTTCGCCGGCCGGCCGGATAGCGGACCTCGTCGTCGGCGAGCCGGGGCAGCATCGCGAGGACGACGCGGGCGTGGGCCAGCGCGGCCAGGCTCCAGGGCTGCGGGATCCGCAGCGCGGCCGGCCGACGGCCGGTTCGGGTTGCCAGCACCAGCTCGGCGGCGATCTCGGCCTCGGCGGCGAGCCGCTCGCCCTCCGAAACCGGAGCATCCACCCGAATCGCCGCGACCCGTCCGAGCAGGTAGCGCAGCTCGTCGATGCCGGCGGCCTCGGACCGCAGCCAGCCGACGAACCCGGCCTGGACGTTCTCGAGGTGGGGCAGGGTGCGATCCGCGAGGTAGTCGGCGCCGCCCGCCGGCAGCTCGCCGTCGCCGAGGGCCGCGTCGAGCAGCTCGCGCGTCCGCCGCGCGAGCGCCAGCCACCGATCGAACTCGGTGAACCCGCTTCGCTCGATCTCGCTCATCGGCCACCTCAGCCGCGGGACGTGGACGAGGCCACGATCCGTGTCGGGAGATTCGGTCGTGTCGCCGACGAGCGGCACGGCGCGAAGGTTCCATGACACCCGGCTCGATGGTACCCGGCGCTCGGTGGCGACCGCGCCGGTTCGGGGATCGTCGGCGGTGCGCCGCGCTCGGGCCCGCCGTTCCGACGTCGCATCCGGGCCATCACGCTCGGGGTGCTGCGCTAGGCTGCGGACGTGGCCGACCTCTCCCCTGCCCGTTCCGGCACGGCCGCCGGCCGGCCCATCCTCACCGCGGAGCTGCTGAGCATCGGGACCGAGCTGACGGTCGGCGAGACACGGGACACGAACGCGGGCGACCTCGCCCGGGCGCTCACGGGGATGGGCGTCGCCGTGGGCCGGATCACCGCCCTGCCCGACGACCTGGACACGGTGACTGACGCCGTCCGCGCCGCGATCGCCCGGGCCGACCTCGTCCTCTCGACGGGCGGCCTCGGGCCCACGCCGGACGACCTGACCCGGGAGTCGATCGCCGCCGCCGTCGGCGAGGATCCGGTCGTGGACCCGCAGCTGGAAGGCTGGTTGCGCGAGATCTGGGCCCGGCGCGGGATGCCGTTCCCCGAGATGAACCTGAAGCAGGCCTGGCGGCTGCCGTCCGGGCAGGCGCTCCCGAACCCCAACGGAACGGCGCCCGGCTGGTGGGTCGAACGGGCCGACGGCGGCGTGATCGTGGCCCTGCCCGGTCCGCCGCGCGAGATGCGGCCGATGTGGGCGGACGAGGTCGTCCCGCGCCTCCGGCAGCGTGGCGTCGGCGAGGACGTCGCGAGCCGGACGCTCCGGACCGCGGGGATCGGCGAGTCGCAGGTCGCGGACCTGCTCGGCGAGGCCACGCTCCGGGCGCCCGACCCGCAGGTGGCCACGTACGCCCGGTCCGACGCGGTCGACGTCCGGATCTCGGCGCGCGGGGCCGGCGCGGACGGGTCGACGCCGGACGCCCGCGTGGAGGCGATGACCGAGCGCGTGGCGACGATGCTGGCCGGTCACGTCTGGGGCGAGGGCGCTGCGACCTGGGCGGACGCGATCGGTGCGGCGCTGGTGTCGCTCCACGGGTC
>DATBGP010000042.1:0-7362 GCA_036557925.1 Candidatus Limnocylindrales bacterium
GCCATCGTCGCGACTGGGCGGCTGCCCGGGACAGGGCCGTTCGTCACGACCGATGAGTCCGGTCCGACCGTCTGTCGAGCGCGATCGAGCCGATGCAACCGGATTGCAACCGAGCGGCAACGTGCCCGCGGTCGCCCGGCCCGCCACGCTGGACCAAGATGCCGTGACGGCGTCACGAACGCCGTCTCGTCGTCTTCCGGAAAGGCCGTTCGATGATCCACCCGTCCGATCCCGAGACCGCCCGCCCCCTCGCGGTTCGCGACGGCCACGGCGCGCCGGTGACCTGTGCCACCTGTGGCTGTCGCCTGCGGGCCGGCATCGCCGACAACGACATCGCCTGGTTCCACTTCAGCCCGCTCGGCGGCCGCGACGCTCGCGGTTGTCGGGTCGAGTGCGTCGATGAGGCCCACGACGTCGCCGGTTACCGCGCGACCGCCCTCGCGCTCGCGTAGGCGCCGGCCCCGCCCTCTGCGCGACGATCGCGGACGGGCGCTGACCCTCGCCTAGGTCTCGGCCTCGATCCGATAGCCGACGCCGCGGACCGCGATGATCTGCGGGCCGCCGGCGCTTTCGACCTTCGCGCGCAGCCGGGCGAGGTGGGGCTTCAGCCAGAGCAGGTCCGGATCGGTCTCGGCCGGCCAGCCCGCCCGCGCCAGCAGGTGATGAGGCACGATGTCGCCGTTCGCCCGGACCAGCGCCTCGAGCAGGCGGAATTCGGTTGGCGTCAGCGCCAGGGCCGTCGTGCCGACGTGGGCCTCGTGACGCGCGGGCTCCAGCGTGAGGGCCCCCGCGGAGACCGGTCCCGTGGCGGGCCCGCCGGTCGATCGGTCGACCCGCCGCATCACCGCAGCAATCCGCGCCAGCAGCTCGGCCTTGCCGAACGGCTTGACGAGATAGTCGTCCGCGCCGATCCCGAGGGCACGCACCTTGGCCTCCTCGGCGCTCTCGCCGGAGACCACGAGGATCGGCGCCTGCCCGGCGGCCCGGATCTGGCCCGCGACCGTGAAGCCGTCGGGGCCCGGCATCGCCAGGTCCAGCAGGACGATGTCGGGCGACTCCTCGCGGAACCGCTTGACCGCCGTCAGCCCGTCGTACGCCGTGATCACCTGGTGCCCCTCGGTGCCGACGAGCGCCGTGATCGCCCCGACCATGGCCGGGTCGTCGTCGACGACGAGGATGCGGAGCGGGCGACTGGCGAGCATCGGGACCTCGTGCTTCGGTGGCTGGGCTGTCAGCTAGACGGCGGCGGCGGCCGGGAGGGCCAGGACGAAGCGGGCGCCCGTCGGCTCGGCGGGCTCGACCCAGAGGCGGGCGCCCATCGATTCGCCGAGGCGCTTCGCCGCGTAGAGGCCGATCCCGGATCCGCGGGCGGTGTGGGTCTCGCGGCGGGCATACGGTTCGAAGATCCGCTCCCGCCACTCCTCCGGCACGCCCGGGCCCTGGTCGGTGACGCCGATCCGGACGAAGCCCTCGACGAGGCTGTGGTCGATCGTGATCGTCGTGTCCGGCGGCGCGTACTTCACCGCGTTCTCGATCAGGTGCTCGAGGATCTGGCGCAGCCGCGGCGCGTCGGCGAGGGCGTGGTGGCGGAGGCTCGGCCGGATCTCGAGCCGGTGCTGGCGGATGATCGGGCGGATCGAATCGACGACCTCGTCGATCGCCGACTCGACGTCGGTGGGGATGACGGTTGCCGCCTCGGCCGGGACGATCCGGACCGACGCCAGGATCGAATCGACGAGCCGGTCCATCCGTTCCACCTGCTCCATCGCCGCGTCGTGCCAGGCCTCGCGCTGGGCGCGCCGCTCCGGATCGCGCGACTCGCGGCCCTCGAGCGGCGGGTCGTCGGCGAGGAGCTCGGTATAGGCGCGGACGACCGCGAGCGGCGTCCGGAGCTCGTGGGTCACGAGCGCGATGAGCTCGGACCGGGCGTCGTCGATCTGCCGGAGCTGCTCGAGCCGCTCCTCGGCCTCGGCCTGCTGGCGTCCCTTCTCGACGATGCCAGCGAGGAGGTCGGCGATGGCCTGGAGCTGGGCCACGTCGCCGTTGCCGAACACCCGGGTCTGCTCGGTCTGGACGTTCAGAACGCCGACGATCTGGTCGTTCCAGCTCAGCGGGACGCTGAGCATCGAGGCGACGAAGCGCTTCTGGTCGATGCCCCGGACCCAGAGGAAGCGGGGGTCCGATCGGACGTCCGGGATCACGAGGGGCGTCGCGGTGGCGGCGACGCGTCCGGTGACGCCTTCGCCGAACGGGACGCGGGCGCGGCCGATCTGGTAGCGGTCGAGGCCGTTCGTCGCCGCGAGGGTCAGGTAGGCTCCGTCCCGATCGAGCAGATAGAACGAGGAGACGTCCGCGTGGAGGGCATCCCGGGTCCCGTCGACGACCGTCTCGAGGAGCTCGTCCCAGGTGCGCGCCGTGGTCGCGAGGCGCGCGACGTCGTGCAGGAACCGGAGCTGCTCGAGCTGGTTCGGTGCGCCGCGCGGTTCGAGGTCGGGTGCTGCCACGGCCATCACGATACAAGCGTATGGGGCGAATCCGGCCGGAAAGGTTGCGGCAGCGGCACGGGCCGGAGGCGGAACGGTGGCGGCCGGCCGGGCGGGCGGGCCGCCGCGTGACGGCATGACGGCGTCGCTGGAGCGGTCCTCGGGGCCGAACGAGGCGGTTCGCGCCGAGCCCGTCGCGGTCGGCACGGGTCGCGTCCACGACCCGCTGGCGGTCGAGGTCCGGCTTCTCGGGTCGCTGCTCGGGCAGGTCATCGCGGAGCAGGCCGGCCGCGAGCTGCTCGACCTCGTCGAGCGCGTCCGGAAGACGACGATCCGGCTCCGCCGGGGCGACGAGCCGGCCCTCCGGGATGGGCTGGTCGCGGAGCTCGCGACGCTCGACCTGGACCGCGCCGAGGTCGTGGCCCGGGCGTTCAGCCTCTATTTCCGACTCGTGAACCTCGCCGAGGAGCGGGAGCTCGTCCGCGCCGCTCGGCGGGCAGAGCGCGAGCGTCCGGCCGGCGCGGCCGGATCGCGACCCGACGCCTCGCTCCCCGACGCGGTGGACTGGCTCCGCCGCGGCGGCGCGTCGGACGAGGAGGTCGTCGACGCGGTCCGGCGGCTGCGGATCACGCCAGTCCTGACCGCCCACCCGACCGAGGCCCGGCGGCGCACGGTGCTCATCGCGCTGCGCCGGGTCGACCGGCTGCTCACACGCCTCGCGGACCGGGAGATCGGACCGGGCGAGGACCGCGAGGTCCGGCGACGCCTCCGCGAGGAGATCACGCTCCTCTGGCGGACCGCGGACCTGCGCTCCCAGGCGGTCTCGCCGCTCGACGAGGTCCGGACCGCGCTCGCCTTCTTCGACGAGACCGTGTTCACGGTCGTGCCGCGGCTCTACCGCCAGGCGGACGCCGCGCTGGACGGCGCCGCCGGCCGGGGGGGTCGCGGCCGAGCCAACGGCGTGCCGGAGGGCGAGGCGGCCGACGCGGGGCGAAGCGGCACGCGGCCGCCGCTCGTGAACGCGTTCCTCTCCTGGGACTCATGGATCGGCGCCGACCGGGACGGCAACCCCTCGGTGACCGCCGAGGTCACCGAGCGAACGCTCCGGATCCAGGCCGACCATGTGCTCCACGGCTACGAGGCGGTCGCGACACGCCTCTCGCAGACGATCGCCGCGGACGTCGCGCCGGCGGGCCTGGATCATGCGCTCGTGACCCGGCTGGCCCGCGACGCGGAGCTCCTGCCGGACCTCGACCGGACGCTTCGGCGGCGCTTCCCGGACGAGCCCTACCGCCAGCGCTTCGGGTTCGTCGCCGAGCGGCTCCGCCGCACCCGCGCGTGGTTGACCGGCCAGGCCGCGCCGCTCACCGGGCGGTACGCCGACGCCGCCGAGCTCGACGCCGAGCTGGCCGAGATCCAGGAGGCTCTCGATGCGGGTGGGCTGGGTCGCGTTGCCTGGGGCGAGGTCGCCGACTTCCGCTGGCAGGTGGCGACGTTCGGCTTCCACCTCGCCTCGCTCGAGGTGCGCCAGCACAGCGCGGTCCATCGCGGCGCCGAGACCGCGCTCCAGGCCGGCGAGCCTGGGCGGGAGCTCGTGCCGGGCGTCACGGCAGGCGAGGTGGTCGAGACGTTCCGGGCGGTGGCCGTCGCCCAGGCGCGGTTCGGGCCGCAGGCGGCGGGTCGCTACGTGATCTCGTTCACCGCCGAGCCCGGCGACGTGCTCCGGGTCCTTCGTCTCGCGGCGCTGGCCGTCGAACCGGACGATCGCAACGGCAACGCCGACCGGCATCCGGCCGGCGGGCCGGTCCTCGACGTCGTGCCGCTCTTCGAGGATGCCGCCACCCTGGCGGCGAGCGGGACGATCCTCGACGCGATCCTCGGCGACCGCCGCTACCGGCGGCACCTCCGCGACCGGGGCGATCGCCAGGAGGTGATGCTCGGCTACTCCGACTCGAACAAGGAGTCCGGCTACCTGGCGGCGAACTGGCTCCTCCACCGGGCGCAGGCCGACCTCGGGGCGACGGCCCGCCGGCACGGCATCGAGCTCACGATCTTCCACGGCCGGGGCGGTGCGATCGGCCGCGGCGGGGGGCCCGCGAACCGGGCGATCCTCGGGCTCGCCGCGGGCTCGCTCGAAGGACGGCTGAAGCTCACCGAGCAGGGCGAGGTGATCGCCGCGAACTACGCCGATCCGGGGATCGCGATCCGCCATCTCGAGGGTCTGGCGGCGGCGACGCTGGTCGCATCGTCGCCGGCGCACCGCGACGCCGAGGCCGCCGCGGACGCGACCGGGGCCCCGATCGTCGACGAGCTGGCTGCCACCTCGAAGGCCGCGTACCGGGCGCTCGTGGACGCGCCCGGCTTCGTCGAATTCTTCCGGCTCGTCACCCCGATCGACGAGATCGCGTCGCTCCGCCTCGGCTCCCGGCCCGCGGCGAGGGGCCGGGCCGGCGGGCCGGGGCCGCGCGACGCGACCGCGCCGTCGCCGACCGCGTCGATCGCCGACCTCCGGGCGATCCCCTGGGTGTTCGCCTGGTCGCAATCCCGGATCGACCTGCCCGGCTGGTTCGGACTCGGAGCGGCGCTGGAGGCCCACGCGCGAGCCCACGGCTCACGGGGCGTCGAGACGATCGCCCGGCTCTACGCCCGCTGGCCGTTCCTCGCGAGCCTGCTCGACAACGCCGAGCTGTCGCTCGCCCGGGCCGATCTCGGCGTCGGCCGGCAGTACGCGGGCCTGGCGGGCGCGGCCGGGAGGCCGTTCTGGGCGACGATCGAGGAGGAGTACGTCCGAACGGTCACGTGGATCGGCCGGATCACGAGCCGCGACCGGCTCCTCGACCATGATCCGGAGCTTCGCCGGCGCCTCGGCCTGCGTGATCCCTACGTCGATTCGCTCTCGGAGCTTCAGGTCACGCTGCTGAGCCGCCTCCGGGCCGCCCGGCCCGGCGCGGAGCGGGACCGCCTGCTGCGGCTGGTCCAGCTGACGGTCAACGGCATCGCGGCGGGACTCCAGCGAACCGGCTGACCCCCGCCGCGGATGGCGTCTGGTTGCGTGCCTCAGCGTTTCGGGACGACGACGAGGTAGGCCTCGGCCTTCCCGCCGGTGACCTTGCTCATCACGAAGACCTCGTCGCCGCTCTTCAAATCGGCGACGGCCGCCTTCGCGGCATTCTTGCGGACGCGGGTCTCGTCGCCGAGGGAGACGGTGGCGGTCGTGCCGCCGGTCTCGGCGACCGACAGCGAGGTCGCGCCGATCGCGGAGATCGTGCCGTGATCGAGCTGGACGGTCGTCAGGCCGCCGAGCTTCGGGAGGTTCACGACGACGGTCGCGTGGACGAGCTTGCGGGCCGCCGCCAGCCGGCGAAGCCCGGCGACCGCGCGGTTGACCTTGCCGGGCGCGGCGCCGGAGGCCGTCGTCTGGTCGGCGGCGAGGATGGCGTCGACCTGGGCGACGATCGGGTCGTCCGCGGGCGCGCCCGCGGCCGCGGCGGGCACCGCTCCCGTCGTCGTGGTCGTGACATTGGTCGCGGCGAGCGGCGCCGCCGGCCGCGCCGCGTTCGCGCCGATCGCGATCCCGGCCTCGAGGAGGCCGACCGCGAGCAGGATCAGGACGATGGCGATCGCGACGGGTCTCGCGATCCGCTGGAGCGTTGCGGTCATCGAACGTCGACCTCAGGCGGATGCTGGCGGGCGGCTGCCCGCGTGGCGCGGACGTTCCGCGATCGAATCGCGGCGAACGTCGATCCGGTCGTAAGCGGGAGGTAAGGTGGCGGGCCGCCGCGAGTCGAGCCGGTGCGCCGGGTCGACGGGCCGGCGCTCAGGACGGGAGGCGAAGCCGTTCGCCGGACCGGGCGACGAGGGGCTCCCGCTTGCCGCGAGCGAACCACCACGCGGCGCCGGGCCCGGCCACGGTCCACGTCCGCTCGCCGTCGCCATTCGCCTCCGCGAGGACGCCGGTGCGCTCGTCGAGCCCGAGATAGCCGATCCCGCCGGGCGCGAGCGCGTCGATCACCTGCTGCCACGTCGTCCGGCGGATGTCGTCGTAGTGCGGGACCACTGCGAGACCGAGGACGAACCCCAGTCCGTGCATCCCGCCCTTCGGCGTCCAGGTCCACTCGGCCAGCGCCATCGCCCCGGCGCTGGCCCCGGCGACGACGGCGCCGCGCTGCCAGGCCGATCGGATCGCCTCGAGCGCCGGGGTGTCGGCGAGGATCGACGGGACCAGGTCGGGATCGCCGCCGGGCAGATGGATGAGGTCCGAGCCGGCGAGCTGCCCCGCGATCGCCGGGTCGGACGCCGAGGCGCGATCGACCACCCGCGCGACCTCGACCCGTACCGGCACGCCGGCCGCCGCCGCGCGCCGCTCGAACGCCTCCACCCCGTTGGCCGCCGCGCGATCCGGCAGGCCGCGCGCGGCCGCCGTCGGGAGGATGGAGACCCGCAGCGGCTCCATTGTCCCGGCCGGCCCGCCGTGGCCCGAGACGTCCTGATCGTCGTCCGCTGCCGCGGCCCGGACCCGCGCCATCCGCGCCGCGGCGGCCAGCAGCGCGTCGAGGAACGGCTCGTCCCCCGCCAGGTATTCGCCCCCGCCGTGGAGCCCCACGGGTCCGCTCATCCCGGCCCCGCGGCCGTCGGGCGCTCGCCGGAAGAGGCATGCTCGAGCCGCTCGGAGCCAGGCACCGCGCGATGATACGAAGTGGCCGTCACCGCGGCGTCACGCCTACGATCGAGGGGCGATGCCTGCCCGACCGCGCGACCTCGTCGCCGGGATCGTCGCCTGGACCCGACGCTGGGACGCGATCCTGCCGCTCCTCGCCGCCGAGCTGATCGTCTGGCTCGGCTTCGGCGCGCTGCTCCCGATCATGCCGCTCTACTTCAC
>DATBGP010000043.1:0-4915 GCA_036557925.1 Candidatus Limnocylindrales bacterium
GGCCAGGTCGGATCCGCGCCGGGCGGCCCGAACACGACCTTCGTCAGCTGGGCGATCCGCGAGGGGACCGGCAGGAACACCGAGCCGTACTTCGTCGTGCCGCCGGACTTGATCTGGGGCGAGGTCAGGACGATCTTCACGGCCTGCTTCGCGTCGATCTGCGTTGCCAGCGTCGCGAGCTGCGGCAGGAGGTCGGGCGGCAGGTCCGTCCGGATCGTCGCCCCCGCGGCGCTCAGCAGCCGCGGCAGGTTCAGCAGGGCACCGGCGCCCACCACCTCGTTCCGAAGGGCGACGAGCATCTCCTGCTGGCGGGCCGCCCGGGTCAGGTCGCTCTCGCCGAGGGCCTTCCGGATCCGGGCATAGGCCAGGGCGTCGGAGCCATCGAAGTGGTGGTGGCCGGGCTCCACGGACCAGCCGCGCTCCCCGTCGAGCCGCGGATAGCTCGGGTCCGCCAGCGCCTTCTTCACGTCGATGTCGACCCCGCCCACCGCATCGACCATCGTGACGAACCCCGCCAGGTCCACGGTGGCATAGGCGTGGATCGTGATCCCGAACAGCGCGCCGACCGCTCGCTCGAGGACCTTGATCCCGCCCTCCGGGTAGTCCTTCGGATGGCGGTCGGCCCAGCTCATCAACGAGTTGATCTTCGGGCCGTAGGTGCTGCCGTTGCCGAGCGGAACGCTCGCGAGGTCGCGCGGGATCGAGACCATCGAGACGGTCTTCCCGACCGGGTCGAGTGAGACCACGATCATCGAGTCGGTCAGGGCCTCGGTCCGTCCGGGCGCCGAATCGATCCCGATCAGGAGGACGTTCAGGCGCTGGCCGTCGTTCGGCAGCGGGTCGGAAACCGAACGGACGGTCGATCCGGCGAAGATGCTCGCGAACATCGCCTGGGCGGCCGTCCCGGCGTTCCAGACCAGAAGATGCGGCGCGATCGTGAAGACGGCGAGCACCACCAGCCCGACCGCGCCGAGCCTGCCGGGCCGCCGCGGATAGCGCCGGTCGGCGAAGGCCTGGAGGGCCGCTGCGCCACGCCAGACGAGGACGAGCAGGTTCAGGAGCAGGAGGAGGCCCAGGAGCGATGGAGCCAGGAGGCCGCCGAGGACCGAGGCCGGGTTGCCGCTGTGCGCGATCAGCCACGCGGCGAGCGCGATGACGAGCGTCGGGATCCCGAACGTCAGGGCGGGCCGGAGCCGGAGGTTCAGGGCCTGGCCCGTACCGGGGAGGATCGAGGAGAGGGTCGCCGCGACGAGGCGGCGCACGTCGCTGGTTCGGCGGTCGGTGGGTCGGCGGTCCGGCCGCTCGTCCGGGACCTCCCGGGGGATCGCGGGACGCGGATCGAAGTCGTGGCGAGGCGAGTTCCTGGTCAGGGTCGGCTCCGGTGCCGGCGGTCGGCCATCCGCCCGAGTGTAGCTGCGACCGACGAGCCGTGTCGCCGCCGGGCGTGGTGACGCCGGGCGATCGATCAGCCTGCCAGTGATCGCCCGGCGTCGATCCTGTGACGCGCCGGGGTCGCGAGTTGTGCCGCCGGGTCCTAGCCCGGTGCCGGTGAGGGGTTCGGGCGGGTCGGGGCCGACCGAGCGGGCGCGGCGGGGGCGGACACCGCGACCGGTCGCTCCTCCTCGTCCGGGTCGAAGAGCCGGAGGACGGACCGCCACGTCGCCATGACGATCGCGATGACCGGCACGATCAGGAACATTCCGACGAGGCCTCCGATCGCCGCGCCGGCCGGCGCCGCGAGCAGGATCACCGCCGGGTGGACGCTGACCGTCTTGCCCAGGACGAACGGCGCCACGAAGTTCCCGATCAGGATGTTGATCCCCACCGTGAGGACCAGCATCACGACGACCGTCGTCGGGTTGCCGGCGGCGATGGCGATGAGGAAGGCGAGCCCGCTCGCGACGAACCCGCCGATGTAGGGGATGAACCCGCCGAAGAACGTCAGGACGCCGACGGGGAAGGCCAGCGGCAGCCCGAGCACGGTCATCATCAGGAACTGCAGCGTCGCGGCGACGATCGAGACGAGACCCGTGCCGAGCGTGCTCCCGTTCAGGATGTGGGCCGCCGTCGCGCCGGACGAGCCGACGATCTCGCGCCGATCCGCCGGCACGCGGCGCAGGACCCGCTGCCACCAGTCGCCGCCGTCGCGCAGGAAGAAGAACGTCAGGAACCCGGCGGTGACGAGGGCCACGCTGATCGCCACGACGTTCGTGACGATCGAGCCCGCGTTCGCGAGGAGCGTCGGGGCGATCGTCCCGACGAGGTCCATCGGTGCCGGCCCGATCCCGATCCCTGCCGCGCCATCGGCCGCCGCGTCCAGGATCTGGGGGAGCTGCTGGACGACCGTGATCAGCGTGATCACGAGGATCGCTCCCACGATGAGGCCGCTGGCGAGGGTGACCGCCAGGGCCGCGACGCTCCGGCCGACGCCGCGCGCGACCATCCCGTTCCAGAGCGGGTGCATCGCGCAGGCCACGACGAGCGCGATCACGACCGGCGTGCTCAGGAACGGCGCCACGAGAAGCTGGGCGGCGACGGCCACGACGGCTACCACCACGAGCGCCCGCCAGCTCCACTGGGCCAGCCGGTCGAGCCAGACGGGGACGGAGCCGGACGGGCGGCGGTTCAGCTCCGGTGGGGCGTCCAGGATCGCGACGACGGCGGGCGCGAAGGCCATGGCGGTCGCCACGAGCGGGACGGCCAGGAAGAGCCCGGCGATCCCGAACAGCGCGGCTCCGGCCGGCACGACCACGAGGATCAGGGCGGGATGGATCCGGACGTGGTGCACGGAGGTCGACCGCCCGAGGAGCCAGCGCTGGACGAACGCGGTTGCGGCGATGAGCGCCAGCAGGACCACGGCGGCGCTGATGCCGCGCGAGGCGAACGTCATCAGCACCACGAGGATCGTCGTGAAGAACGCGCCGACGTAGGGGACGAGGCCGCCGAGGAACACGAGCACCGCGAGGGGGCCGGCGAGGGGCACGCCCAGGGCAAGCAGGAAGATCGCCTGCGACAGCGCGCTCGTGACGGCGGTCACGCCCAGCCGCCGCAGGTACCGTCCGACCGCCTCGAGCGCGTCGACCGCGGAAGCCGTCAGCGTGTCGGCGGTGCCCGTCTCGAGATCCGAGGTCAGGCGAGCCCAGGCCCGATCGCCATCGGCCAGGAGGTAGAACGTCAGGAAGCCGCCCAGGATCAGGACGGTCACCACCGTCCCGACCGGGCCCACCATCTGGCGGACCGCGTCGGTCACCCAGCCTTCGACGCCCGTCGCGAGTCGCTGGACCCAATCGATGACCACGGGCGGCGCGCCGAGCTCGGTCAGCCGGGCGAGGAGCTGCTCGACGCCCTCGCGCGCCGTCCGGATGAGCTCGCCGACGTATGGGATGAACGCGAGCACGATGAGCAGGACGATCCCGACGACGGTCGCGAGGGCGAGGACGCTCGCGACCGCTGCGGCGGGCCCCGGGGACCACGAGCGCCCGACCCGGAGGAACCGGACCAGGGGCAGGAAGGTCGCGCCCACGATCGCGCCGACCAGGATCGCGAGCGTGGTCGTCGAGAGGGCGAGGGCGATCTGGGCGATGACCGCGGCGACGGCCACCACGACCAGCGCGCGCCAGCCGAGGGCGGTCATCCGGCGGAGCCACGCCGGCACGAGGATCGCGCTCGGGTGATCGAGTCGATCCGCCGGCCCGCGGTCCATCGGCAGCAAACCTTCGGCGCTCATCCTGACCTCCTGGTGACCGGTCGCGTGGCGTTCCGACTCGAAGCATCCACCGGCCTGCGGCTGCGGTCCACCGCGGCCTCCGGTCCGCGATCGTGATCCCGGACCGGCGCCCCGTAGAATGGCCGGGCGGGGTGTGGCGTAGCTGGCTAACGCACGTGCTTTGGGAGCACGAGATCGTCGGTTCGAATCCGACCACCCCGACCACGCATCTCGTCGTCGCGATCGAGGATCCAGACGAGAGAAGGAGCACGGGGAATGCCCAGCGACCGCTTCCGAGCGCTCGAGTCGCTCTTCCGGAAGACCGAAGCCGCGCACGGCGAGTACGAGTCGACCCAGCTGAACGGCGTCTACGACCAGGACTGGGCCCGCTGGTACGCGGACTACGCGCTCGACAACGGGTTCGGCGCCCTGACCGGCGCGCCCGTCTCGCCCGACGAGCTCGCCGGGTTCTTCAGCTCCTCGTGGGAGGAAGCCCAGCGCGCCGACCCGCCGCCCACGGAGCCCTGGCCCACGCAGGCGGCCCGTCGCGTCGACGAGATGATGCCGCCGCCCTGACCCGACTCGATCGGAGACCGGAGATGCAGATCACGCCCCGCCGCCCGACCGCCAAGGCCGGCACTGACAACTTCACCGGCGACGCCTGGATCGACACGATCGTCCGCGGCGAGGAACCGTCCCGGGTCCGGGCGGCCGTCGTGCGGTTCGCCCCGGGCACCCGGAACGCCTGGCACGTTCATGCCATGGGCCAGACGCTGCACGTCCTGGACGGCGTCGGCCGCGTCCAGGCTCGCGGCGGACCGCTCCTCGAGATCGTGCCCGGGGACACCATCCAGACGCCGCCCGGCGAATGGCACTGGCATGGCGCCGCTCCGGACCGCTTCATGACCCACCTGACCGTCTACGAGGCGCCCGGCGACGGCCGACCGGAGACGGAGTGGGGCGACCAGGTCCCCGACGCGGAGTACGGCATCGTCCCGACGAACGCCCAGCGCTGACCGGCCGAACCGGCGAGGTCCCCGCGGCCAGCGCCCGGAGCCGCGGGATCGGAAACGTCCTAGCGGCGAAGCAGCATCCAGCCGAACCCGCCGGCGATCACGATGACCGCCAGGATGCCGAGCCCCACGACGAGGGGGTTCTGGTAGTCGCTCGCATCCGAGGCGGACGCCAGCGGTGAGTTGACCACGAAGA
>DATBGP010000044.1:0-2020 GCA_036557925.1 Candidatus Limnocylindrales bacterium
CATCGGACTGGGGCGTGCACAAGCCGGACCCACGGTTCTTCGAGCGACTCTCGTCCGAGATCGGGGTGCCGGCTGCGGACATCGCCTACGTCGGGGATCGGGTGGACAACGACGTCCGGCCCGCGGCTGCGGCCGGGATGACGGCCATCTTCCTGCGGCGCGGGCCGTGGGGCTGGATCCAGAGCCTCGATGGCGATCCGCCCGAGGCGGCGCTCACGATCGAGACGCTCGCGGAGCTGCCGGAAGCCCTGACGCGCCTCTAGCCGGGGTCAGACCCGGGCCGGCTCCTTCGAGCGGCCGAACAGTCGGAACCCGGCCCGCTGGGTGGGCGTCGGGGTCGAGGCCTCCGGGACCTGCGTCCGCACGAGTCGGTCGGCGAGGGCGTCGAAGTCCTCGGTGACGCGCTCCTTCGGGTACATCTCGATGACTGCCCGGCCCTCGTTCGCCGCCCGGACGAAGAGGAGGCCGCCGGACCGGATCAGGGCCAGCGCCTGCATCCCGACGGTGCGCTCCATGTCGGCGACGGACACGCCGCTGTTCGCCCGGTTGACGATCAGCCCGAGGCGATCCTGCAGACCGACCTCGACCGCCACGTCGCGGAGCTGGACGGCGGCCCGCAGCGCGGGCACGTCCGGCGTCACGGGGACGAGGATCCGGTCCGCCTTCTCGAAGACCGCGAGGTTCAGGGTCGAGTACGAGGGATGGAGGTCGACCACGATGAAGTCGAAGGCCGGCCGCGCCGACGCGATCGCGTCCGCAACGCGGTTCGGCTCGAGGATCTCGTTGTTCAGCGGAGACGCCGTCAGGGACACGACCGACATGCCCGACGGGTGGGCCGAGGCGACGTCGGTCAGCGTCTCGACCGGCCCGCCCTCGGCCTGGTCGCGCCAGCTGTCGGCCACGGTCCGGACCTGCTCGAGCCCGAGCGACGTCGTCACGTGGCCCGTGACGGTGTCGGCGTCGATCAGCAGGACCTTCTGGTCGCGATGGAGCTGGAGGGCCGCGGCGAGGTTCGTCGCGATCGTCGTCTTCCCGACGCCGCCCTTGGGGTTGAAGATCGCGACCACGGTCGCCCGCCGCGACCAGGCGCCCATCTCCATGGAGCCGCCCTGGATGATCGGGCCGGAGCCGTCGTCGACGGTCATCGACCGGATGCACATCGCCTCGACCCGCCAGCGGATCGAGTCGGGCGTGTAGGGCCGGCTGAAGAACTCGTCCGCCGAGTCGCCGCTGAACATCCGGTCCAGCGCGCTCGGCGCCATGACCATCAGCGCCGGGATGCTCCGCGAGCCTTCGTGGAGCAGGCCGTAGTACTCGAGCGACTTGTCGAGGTCGGTCTCGCCGTCGAGGATCGCGACCGCGACGTCGTGGCGGGACTGGAGGAGGGCGTCGAGCTCGTCGGGCGCACCGACGGCGATCGCCTCGAACCCGGCGGTGCGCAGCTCGTCGGCGACGATCCTGCGCTCCGCGACCGGGAGGGCGATGACGATCGCCGGTCGCGCCACGGGCTGGTCCTCCGAACGCCTGGTGGGGTGGGGTGGAAGCGAACGGCCGCTAGCCGTCCGCCTCCGGGTCGTGAGCGGTCACGTGGATCGCGCCGTCGGCCGTGCCGGTGACGCGGGCCTGGAAGCTCGGGAGCGATGGGATGGCGTCGCGGAGGTTCGTCTCCGGGTTGTGCGTCACGGCGAAGACGAACTCGCCGTCGGGGCCGGACGAGACGCCGACCGAGTTGACGCCGGCCACGCGGCCGAGATGGCGCTTGAAGCTGGCGATCGAGGCGACGCTCACGAGCCCGACGACGATCACCTGGGACTGGGTCGCATCGCCGGAGGCGGCGCCCTTGCCCTTCGTCGCCGGGACGAGCCCGGCGAGCCGGGCGGCGAGCGCGTCGTCGCCGATGACCGGGATCTCCTCGTCGCCGGACGCCTCGGCGCTGGCGAGCGCCTCGGCCTCGGCGGCGTCGTAGTCCGGGGAGAGCCCGAGCGCGGCGAACCGCGGGTCGGTCTCGTTGCCGGCCTCA
>DATBGP010000045.1:0-3482 GCA_036557925.1 Candidatus Limnocylindrales bacterium
TGGACGGCCACGGATGAGGCCGACCACACCTTCGAGTCGTTCTTCCGGCTGAGCACCGCCTCGAACTTCGACCAGTTCCGGAACGCCCTGAGCCTCTACGGCGCCCCCTCCCAGAACTTCGTCTACGCGGACGTGAAGGGCCACATCGGGTACGTCCTGCCCGGGCGGATCCCGATCCGCGCCGACCCGGCGGACCGCGGCGGCCGGATCCGCTCCGGCAGCGACGGCAAGCACGACTGGACCGGCACGATCCCCTTCAAGGACCTGCCGTGGCAGCTCGATCCGCCCGGCGGGATGATCGTCACCGCGAACAACGCCGCGGTCGACGCGAAATACCCGCACTTCATCGCGAGCGAGTGGGACCCCGGCTACCGGGCGCAGCGGATCGCGGACCTGCTTGCCGCGGCTGCGAAGGCCGGCGGCGTGACGACCGACACCCTCCGGTCGATCCAGATGGACACGAAGGTGACCCGGGCGGACCGGGTGATCCCGACCGTCGCGAGTGCCCGCCCGTCCACCACGGACGGCGCGGTCGTGGCGGAGCGGATCGTCGCCTGGGCGGAGCGCGACTGCCCGGTGGACTCGATCGGCTGCGCCGCCTACCAGGCGTTCGAGTACCGGCTCGTCCGCGACCTGTTCGACGACGAGCTGGGAACCCTGGCCCGCGAGTACGTCGGAAGCGGCGCGTCGCTCCAGGCGATGATCGGGCTGCTGGCCGATCCCGGGAACGCATGGTGGGACGACACCCGGACCGCGGGCACCACGGAGACCCGCGACGACATCGTGGCGCGGGCCCTCGACGAGGCCGGCGCCGAGCTCCGGAGGGCCTACGGCGACCCGGGCAGCTGGACGTGGGGCCGGATGCACCAGGCGCGCTTCGAGGAGGCGACGCTCGGGTCGTCCGGGATCGGGCCGCTCGAGTGGTACTTCAACAAGGGCCCGTACGCGGCGCCAGGAGCGGCCGGGGCCGTCGATAACGTCTACTACCGCCCGTCACGGGCCTATCCGGACCCCGAGGACCCGACCTACGCGCCGGTCGGGATCGACGGGGTGTTCGAGGTGACGAACCTGCCGTCGTACCGGCTCTCGATCGACCTCGCCGACCTCGACGGGGCCGAGATCATCCAGACGACCGGCCAGAGCGGCAACCCGTTCGACCGCCACTACGGCGACATGATCGAGCCGTGGCTGACGGGCGGGACGGTCCCGCTGCCGTTCACGCCGGCCGCGATCCACGACGCGACGGTCCAGGTCCTCCAGCTCGTGCCGCCGGCAACCTGACGAATTGCGGCCGGCGCCGGGCGGCGGCCCTACTGCTCGTTGATCGGCAGCGGCCCGTCCGGGACCTCGATGACCACCAGGCCGTCCTCGATGACCACCGGGTAGATCTCGAGCGGCACCTCGGCGGGCGGGTCGATCGGCTCACCGGTCTTGAGGTCGAACCGCGACAGGTGCAGGGCGCACGTGAGCGTGCCGGCCGTCAGGAAGCCCTTGTCGAGCTCGAAGTACTCGTGGCTGCACACGCCCTGGGTCGCGGTGAACTCGCCGCCCTGGTTGATGACGAGGACCTGGTCGGTGCCGTCGACCACGACCATCTTCATCTCGCCGTCGCCGACCTCGTCGACGCCGCACAGCTCGATCCGCCTCACCGATCCGGGGGCTCGTTCGGTTGTGGAGGCATCCCCGTCAGGCGGCGGTGGATGCCGCGGCCGCCGTGCCTTCGTCCCACTTCTCGGCGAGCAGCTCGCGGAGCCGCTCCCGGGCCGCCTCGAGCGGGACCCGGGCCACGACCGGCTCCAGGAAGCCGAGGACGATCATCTTGCGTGCCTCGGCCGCGCCGATGCCGCGACTCTCGAGATAGAAGAGCTGGGTCTCGTCGATCGGTCCGACCGAGGACGAGTGGGCGGCCCGCCGGCAGTCGGGCTGGTCGATCTCGAGCGACGGGATCGCGACGGCCCGGGCCTGCTTCGAGAGATTCATGCCGAACTCGCCCAGGAAGCTGTCGGTGCCGATGGCGGTGGGCTCGATGATGATCAGGCCCTTCATGTAGCTGCGCGTCGCGTCGAGCAGGGCGGCCTTCGAGAGGAGGTTCCCGGTCGTGTCGCGGCCGATGTGGCGGGTGTACGACGTCAGGTCGAACAGCTGGTCCTCGGCGCCGAACACGATCTCGACCTGCTCGACCGTGCTCCGGTCGCCGGCGAGGCGGTTGTCGACGCGGCTGCGAACGAGGCGCGACCCGAGTTGGGCGAGCGCCCAGTGCAGCGATGCCCCCTCGCCGATCTCGGCCTGGCGGTGCTGGAACGCGACCGTCCCCTCGGGCAGGTCCTGGATGCTCGCGACCCGGAGCTCGGCGTCGGTGCCGAGCCGGACCTCGAGCGTGCCCGTGAACAGGCCCTGGGCGTCGTCCCTGGTCGCGGCGCCCGGGGATCCTTCCAGCTCCTCGACGAGCGAGACCGAAGCCCCGTCGCCGAGGTCGACCACCGTTCGGGTCAGCAGCGCCCGACCGCCGGCGCCGACAGCCCAGCGGAGGACGACCGGCTCCTCGAGCCGGACGCCCGCGGGCACGTGGAGGACCAGCCCCTGGTTCCAGCCCGCGCGCGTCAGCTGCGCGAGCTTGTCATCGAGTGGGAGGGATGTCTCGTCCGGCAGCAGGCGCCGGGCCAGCCCCGGATCGCGGCCCACGAGGCGGCCGATCGTGTCCAGGAGGACGCCGGCAGCCCGGGCGGCCGGGCTCAGCGAGATGGCCTCGACCGTGTCCTCCACGATCGAGGCGAACGCCGCGACATCCGCGGGAACGGAGGCGGAGTCCGAGGCAGGTACCGTCGCCGGCGTCTCGTGGGCCCGGACCTCGGCAAGGTCGGCATGCCGCAGGTCCACGTACGTCGTGTAGAGCTGGTTCGTCTCGATCGGCAGGTCGCGGTAGCGGGCGAGGGCCGCGCGCCGGTCGGCGGCGAGCCACTCCGGCTCCGATGCCGCGAAGGACTCGACGAGTGCCTCGTCGAGGCTGAAGGTCAAGTCCGATGGTGCGCGCCGCGGCGCGCGGGGTGCACGGGCGGCGAGCGTCACCCGAGCGACCCCTCCATCTCGAGCTTCACGAGCCGGTTGAACTCGATCGCGTACTCCATCGGGAGCTCCTTCGTGAACACCTCGAGGAAGCCCTGGACGATCAGGTTCGTCGCCTCGTTCTCGGTCAGGCCGCGGCTCATCAGGTAGAAGACCTGGTCCGCGGAGACCTTCCCGACGGTGGCCTCGTGGGTCATCGTCGTGTCGTCTTCCTGGATGTCGATGTAGGGATACGTGTCGCTGCGGCTGATGTCGTCGAGCATCAGCGCGTCGCAGCGGACGCTCGCGACCACGTTCGTCGCGCCGGGGCTGACCTTCAGCTGGCCGCGGTACGTGGCCCGGCCGCCGTCCTTCGAGACGGACTTCGAGACGATCCGCGAGCGGGTGTTCGGGGCGAGGTGGATCGCCTTGGCGCCGGT
>DATBGP010000046.1:0-9111 GCA_036557925.1 Candidatus Limnocylindrales bacterium
GTCGATCTGACGATGGACGTCGACGCCGGCGAGGTGTTCGGCTTCCTCGGGCCGAACGGCGCGGGCAAGACGACCGCGGTGAAGCTCCTGCTCGGCCTCGCGCGACCGACCGGCGGCCGGGCGACGGTCCTCGACGCGCCGCTCGGCGACCGGCGTGCACGGCGGCGCGTCGGCTACCTCCCGGAGCTCTTCCGCTACCAGCCCTGGCTGAAGGCTCGCGAGGTGCTCGCGCTCCACGGCCGGCTTCGGGGCGCCACCGATGGCAGTCGCACGGCGCTCGACGCGGTCCTCGAGGAGGTCGGGCTGGCGGCCCGGGCGGACGACCCGGTCGGCGGCTTCTCGAAGGGCATGCAGCAGCGGCTCGGTCTGGGCGTCGCCCTGCTTGGCCGGCCCGATCTCGTGATCCTCGACGAGCCGACGTCCGCCCTCGACCCGGTCGGCCGGGCCGATGTCCGGGCGATCATCCGGCGCCTCCGCGACGCCGGCACGACCGTCTTCCTGAACTCCCACCTCCTGACCGAGGTCGAGCGCGTCTGCGACCGGATCGCGATCGTCGACCGGGGCCGGGTCCTCGCGAGCGGCCGACTCGACGAGCTCCTCGGCGGCTCCGCGGTCCGGATCCGCGTCACGGGGCTCGGGGATCGCGGACCGGCGCTCCTCGCGCCGATGGGCGTCGCCCGCCCGGTCGACGAGGACTGGCTCGTCATGGACGACCTCGACGTCGAGGCGATCCCGGCTGCGGTGGAAGCGCTCGTCGCGGCCGGCGGCCGGATCCACGCCGTCGACCCCGGTCGGGCGAGCCTCGAGGACCGCTACTTCGAGCTGACCCGGGCGCAGACGAACGCCCCCGTGCAGACAGACGCCCCCGCGCCGGCCGACGCTCCTCCGCCGGCCGGTCGCCCGTCGTGACCGCGACCCTCGTCATCGCCCGGCTGACGGTCGCCGAGGCCGTCCGCCGGCGGATCGTCTGGATCCTGTTCGGACTGACGGTGATCAGCGTCGTCCTGACGACCTCCGGTGTCGGGTGGCTCGTCTCGCTCGCCCGCGAGCGGGAGCAGAACCAGCTCGCGATCTCGATCGCCGTGGCGGAGATCCTCGTCCTCGTCGCCTTCATGTTCAGCTTCGTGCTGGCGATGACCGCCGCCTTCCTCGCCGCGCCGGCGATCGCGACCGATCTCGAGACCGGCGTCGCGCAGGCCATCCTCGCGCGGCCGATCCGGCGGACCGATCTCGTCGTCGGTCGCTGGCTCGGCCTCGGGATCGTCGTCCTGGTCTACGCCGTCGCGTCGGGCCTCCTCGAGATCGTCGCGTTCCGCCTCGTGAGCAACTACCTGCCTCCGAAGCCGCTGGAGGCCGGTCTGTACCTCGCGGCACAGGCCATCGTGCTGCTGACGATCGCGCTGCTCCTGAGCACGAGGCTGCCCGCGATGGCGTCCGGCGCCATCTGCGTCGTCCTCTTCGGGCTCGGCTGGATGTCCGGTGTCCTCGCGGACGTGGGTCGGGCGCTCGACGCGACCCCGCTCGTCACGGTCGCGGAAGCCTCCCGATGGCTGCTCCCCACGGACGGTCTCTGGCGGGGGGCCATCAACGCGCTCCAGCCGCCGGTGGGGGTGTTGCTCGGTGAGGGCAGCGATACGATCGCGGCGAGAGCGGGTCCGTTCTTCGCCCCGACGCCGCCGCCGGTTGAGTTTCTCGTCTGGGCGGCCGTCTGGACGCTGCTGGTCCTCGGGCTGGCGTCGTGGTCGCTCGAGCGGCGCGACCTCTGATCCTGCAGCCGGCGCCTGATCCTGCACCCGGCGCCGATCCGGCGCGGCTCCCGAGAGGCGGATACCATCGATCCATGACCGACGGCTCCACGGCCGCGCCGCCCTCACCCGCGCCGGCCACGCCAACCACGCCACCGGACGACCGGCCCTATTCCCCCGGTCTCGAGGGCGTCCTCGCGGGCGAGACCTCTCTCTCGAAGGTCGACGGCGCGAACGGCCGCCTGATCTATCGCGGCTACCGGATCGGCGACCTTGTCGAGCACGGGACCTATCCGGCCGTGGCGAACCTGCTCTGGACCGGTGACTGGGACCCGAACGCGCACCTGCCGACCGGACCGGTCCCGGACGCGGTGCTGACCGCCCTCAAGGCGCTCCCGACCGCCGCCAAGCCGATGGACGCGCTGCGGACGGCGGTCTCGGCCTGGGGCGCCTCGCAGGGAATCGCCTGGCCGCCGACCGCCGAGCAGGCCCGCGCGCTGACGGCGGCCTCGCCCTCGGCGCTGGCTGCGTTCGCCCGGATCCGCGAGGGCAAGGACCCGATCGAGCCCGATCCGTCGCTGGATCTCGTCTCGGGCTTCCTCTACCAGCTGAAGGGCGAGCGCCCGGATGCCGGCACCGCCCGGGCGCTCGACGCCTACTTCGTCGTCGGCGCGGAGCACGGCTTCAATGCCTCGACGTTCACGGCCCTCGTCGTGACCTCCACCCAGTCCGATCTCGCGTCGGCGGTCTGCGGCGCGATCGGGACGATGAAGGGCCCTCTCCACGGCGGCGCCCCGTCGGAGGTGGTCGACCAGCTGTCGCAGGTCGGCTCCGTGGAGAACGCCGAGAAGTGGCTGACGGCCGCCCTCGACCGCCACGAGCGGCTGATGGGATTCGGCCACCGCGTCTATCGCGCCTATGACCCGCGCGCCGCGGCGCTCCGGAAGGTCGCCGAGAGCATGGAGCACAAGCCCGACTGGCTCCAGCTCGCGATCCAGGTCGAGGACGTCGCGCTGCGTCTCCTCGCCGAGCGGTATCCGGACCGGCCGCTGAAGACGAACGTCGAGTACTACGCGGCTCCGGTCCTCCAGGGCGTCGGCCTCACGCCGGATCTCTTCCCGGCGACCTTCTCGCTGGCGCGCCACGCCGGCTGGACCGCCCATGCGCTCGAGCAGGCCGCGAACAACCGGCTGATCCGGCCCGACGTGCGGTACGTCGGCCCCGAGGAGCGCGACCTCCCGACCTAGCTGCGCGGTTGCCGGGATCCGCGCGACATGCGCTGGGGGGAGATCCGGGAGCCATCGCGGGCGACAACGCGACCCGGAGCCTCGTGAGCCTGTGTGAGGTCACGCGATTCCCGATGCGCCGGCCCCGGAGACGCGCCTCCAACGCCGATGCAATCACTCCGGTGCATCTCGGCTCCCGGAGCGCGTCGGATCGACCACATCGCGACATTCGCCCTCGAACCCGGTCCGACGCGGCCGTGCGGGCGGGGCGAACGACGGCCGGCCGCGCGGCAGCCGGGCGTCCGGCATCACGTCGGCGATCACGCGGCCGACGCGGGTGCGAGCCGCCGAAGCGTGGCCGTCGCAACGCGGTCGGCGATCCGCTCGGCGACGTACTTCGCGTCGCGGCCCGCGCCGGCGACGAGCATCGACGAGAACGCGTACTGGAACGGGACGCCGAGGAAGTACAGCCCCGGGATCGTCGTGCTGACGCCGCGGACCTCCTCGGGCCAGCCGTCCGGGCCGGCGATCGGCGCGTCGACGACGGAGTAGTCGGGGCGATAGCCGGTCGCCCACACCACGTTCGCGACGTCGAGCACGGTTCCGTCGGCGAGCACCGGCCGGCCATTCGCGATCCCGACGGTTCGCTCGTCGTGGCGCTCGACACCGGCGCGGTCGAGGTCCGGCAGCCGGATCCGCAGGAGCGGACCGCCGGCCTTCCGGACTTCCGGACGCATCCGCCGGCCGGCCGGGGTGCGCAGCGTCAGGACGTGCTGGAAGAAGAACTCGACGATCGGCCAGCCGGCTGCAGCCCGCCTCGTGTCCGTGACGCGGATCGGCATCTGCCCGTGGGAGCGACCGGACAGGATCGTGCGGTGGCCCGCCTTCGCCGACTCGAACGCGATGTCCGCGCCGGAGTGGGAGAGGCCGACGACAAGAACCGGACCGTCCTGGAGCTGGTCGGGGTTCCGGTAGTCGTGCGAGTGGAGCTGCCGGATCGACGGGTCGAGCCCGGCGGCGATCGGCGGGATGTTCGGCTGGCGGAACGGGCCGGTGGCGACCACGACCTGGCGGGCCGCGATCCGCCTCTGCGCTTCCGTGACCACGATGAAGCCTCCGTCGACGGGCTCGACGCGCTCGACCCGCGTGCCGCTGCGAACGGGCAGCTCGAACCGCCGCGCGTAGGCCTCGAGGTAGTCGCCCATCTCCCGACCGGTCGGCCAGTGGAACGACGGTCCGGGGAAGCGCATCCCCGGCAGCGAGTCGTACCTCGCCGGGCTGTAGAGCCGCAGCGAGTCCCAGCGCTCGCGCCAGTGGTCGCCGATCCGGGCGTCCGCATCGAGGATCGCGAACGGCAGGCCGCGCCGTGCGAGGTGATAGCCGGCGGAGAGTCCTGCCTGGCCCGCGCCGATGATCAGGGTATCGATCTGCTCGACCGAGCTCGACGTGCCCATGTCGCGCCTCCAGCGTCAGGGAATTCGGAGGCGACCGATCGGCGACCGGTCGCCGAGGACGACGCTAGGCCGGCCCGACGGGGGCCGCATCGGCGGAGATACCCAATCCGCCGACGGCCCGGCGTGGGTACCGGTCAGATCAGGCGGTGCTTGTAGGCGAACGCGGTGGCGGCGGCCCGCGACGAGACGTCGAGCTTCGTGTAGATGTTGCTGACGTGGCGATCGACCGTCCGTTCGCTGATGCCGAGGGCTGTCGCGATCTCCCGGTTCGTCGCGCCACGCGCGAGATGCGCGAGCACCTCCACCTCGCGTGGGCTGAGCCCGCCCGGCGTCGGCGGCGCCGCGCCGGTCGTCGCGTCCAGCCGGCGCACGTCCGGAACCGCGCCCAGTCGCTCGAACGCATCGCGGGCAGCACCGAGGGCGATCGCCGCGGACTCCTCGTCGCCGAGCGAGCGGCAGGCAAGCCCGATCCCCTCGCGAGTCCGCGCAGATTCGTACGGCGCGTCGAGCGCCTGCCAGAGATCCGACGCGCGCCGGAAGGCGACGAGCGCGGCCGCGGGCTCGGCGCTCGCCAGCCGCGTCCAGGCGTCCGCGCTCGCGGCGATCGCGTCGAGCAGGGGCGATGACGCGCTCCGGGCCTGGGCGGCCAGCTCGGCCGAGGCCACCCGGGCTGACTCGGGATCACCCTCGGCGATGGCGACGCCGACCAGAGCGTCGAGGAGCGGCGCCCGGGCCAGCCCCGGGGGCGATTCGTCGATCGCCCGGCGCAGCATCGCCAGGGCCGCGGACCCTCGACCCTGGGCAAGCCGCAGCAGGGCAAGCCCCGGATCCGTCGCACGACCCCAGCTCGCCGCCGCTCGATAGGCCGTCTCGGCCGCCTGGAAATCGCCGCGCAGCCGGAGGAGCTCCGCTTCGACGTAGAACGCCTCGCCGGCGGCCGGCTCGGGCGGCGGCCGCAACAGCCACTCCTCGGCGCGTCGGACCTCGGCCGACGCCGCGGTCCAATCCCCGTGGATCCGCATGAGCTCGGCGCGGTAGACGAGGCACCGGCCGCGGTACGCTCCCAGCTCGGGCTGCTCGGCTCGCCAGCGAGTCATGGCGTCGGTCCAGCCCTGGGCCCGACGCAGGTCGTAGATCCCGTGGAACGCCTCGATCGACGCGCAGTAGACGATCCCCGTCACGACGGGGCTCACGTCGCCCGACGTCACCGCCAGCATGGCGTCATCGAGGAACGCCACGCCGCGCTCGAGCTCGCCCACGGCAATGAGGGACTGGCCACGGCCGAGGCGCGACAGCGTGGCGAGGTCGGTCTCCCCGAAGCGATCGGCAACCAGCCCTGCCCGTTCGAACAGGCCGAGCGCGCCGGCCGGATCGCCCTCTCCCAGCGCCCTCAGCGCCTGGGGGACGAGGAGGTAGCCGCTTACGACGGTGTCCAGACCGTGCTCCTCGACCAGCCGCTGGGACCGCGCGAGCCAGCCTCCAGCGACCGCCTGGTCTCCCCGGTTCGCGAGCATCATCCCGAGCCAGAACGCGATGAGGGCGGCGAACGAGGCGTCGCCCTCGTCCAGGGCCGCCTGGTGGGCTCGGGCCAGCCAGGCGCTCGCCATCTCGTCGTCGCCGCCGAGATGGGTCGCCAGGCCGGCCTGGCCGAGGTCCGTCGGGCCGAGCGATGCTTCGTGGTCGGCCGCCGCGAACCACCGCGCGGCGGCGGTCCATTCATGGCGCTCGAACGCCTCGCGGGCCAGATCGAGGGACGTGGCGGTCTTCATCGCGTCTCGACTCCCCCGGTCACTCTACCGCGCAGGGCGACGGCGTCCGCCTCGGCCTACAGCCAGCCGCGCCGCCGGAAGAGGATCGTCAGGAAGATCAGCATCAGGGCCATCAGCCCGACGACGACCCAGAACGCGTAGGGCTCGTTCTCGCCGGGCACCGGCACGTTCATCCCGTAGATCGAGGCGATGAGCGTCAGCGGCAGCAGGATGACCGAGGCGGCGGTCAGGATCTTGAACGAATCGTTCAGGCGGTGGGTGAGCACCGACTCGTTCGTGGACTCCAACGCCTCGACCACCTCCTTGTAGTTCTCGAGCGTGTCCCAGATCCGCTCGGCCGCATCGGAGATGTCGTCGAAGTAGATCTCCAGCTCCTCGGCGAGGTAGCGCTGCTTCGTCCGCTCCAGGTCCCGGAGCACGGCGCGCTGGGGCCGCTCGATCCGCCGGAAGTTGATGATCTCCTGCTTGGCGTTCGAGATCGCCCGGACGATCTCGCTGGATCGACCCTCGAGGATGTCGTCCTCCAGCCGGTCGAGCTTGTTGCCCATCTTCCGGAGCATCGGGAACGCCGCGTCGACGTTCGTGTCGACGATCTTGTAGAGCAGGTAGCCGGAGCCCTTCGAGAAGGTCGACTCACGGAGCTCCTCGCGGGACTCCATCCGCTCGAACATCGCCTCCAGCGGCGGCAGCGGGGTCTCGGTGAACGTGATCAGGTAGTCGGGGCCGACGAACAGGTCGACCTCGGCCGTCAGCAGCCGGCCGGACGTCTTCTCGAAGACCGGAAAGTGCAGGACGATGAACAGGTAGTCGTCGTACACGTCCAGCTTCGGTCGCTGATTGCGCGAATAGACGTCTTCCCAGTCGAGCGGGTGGAAGTCGTAGTGGTTCTCGAGCCACTCGCGGTGGGCGAGGCGCGGATCGTCGATGTGGATCCAGCGGAGGCCCGAGGCCTCGACGATGCGGGGCTCGGCTACCTCGGCGGCGCCGGGCGCGACCGAACCGCCGACAGGTGGTCGGCGGAGCCGCGGGCGGGGGAGCGGCGGCAGGTTCGGCATCGACTGGGAGGCTTCTTCATGGCGTCGGCGGCATGGTACCGGCTGAGGCAGGCCGCGTCACCCGCCAATCGTCCCGGTCGGGCTGTCGCGCCTGGGCGACGAACGCAGTCGCGTTCTCGTCAGTGCTGGGCCTGGGCCTTGCCGGCCTCCCAGATCACGTGCTCGGGCGTCTCGAGCTGGAAGGTCGAGTGGTTGATGTCGAAGTCGGCCGAGAGGCAGAGCCCGAGGTGGTCGAGGATGTCGCCCGGCTTGGCGTCCTCGCCCAGGACGACGTGGGCGGACACGACGTTCATCCCGCTCGTGATCGTCCAGGCGTGGAGGTCGTGGACGTCGGTCACGCCGGGCGCCTCGCGGATGTGCCGCTCGACCTCGGTCAGGTCGACGCCCTTCGGCGTGGCCTCGAGGAGGACGTCCACGCTGTCCCGCAACAGCGTCACCGCGCGCGGCACGATGAGGATCGCGACGAGGAGCGACGCGACGGCGTCCGCCTGATGCCAGCCGGTGGCGACGATCACGAGGCCCGCCACCAGAACGGCGGCCGAGCCGGCGAGATCGCCGGCGATCTCGAGATAGGCGCCGCGGATCAGGAGGCTCTCGTGCTGGCCCCGGCCCAGGAGCCGGAGCGAGAAGCCGTTCGCGAGGAGCGCGATCACGGCAACGGCGATGACGATCCCGGGCTGGACGTCGGGCGGGGCGGTGAAGCGTCGGACCGCTTCGATCGCGATGAACGCGGCGATGAGGAGCAGCAGGACCGAGTTCGCCGCGGCCGCGACGATCTCGAGGCGATAGAGGCCGTAGGACCGGGTATCGGTGGCCGGGCGGGAGGCGAGCCGGATCGCGACGAGCGAGAAGGCGATGCCGGTGACGTCGGCGAAGACGTGGCCCGCGTCCGCGAGCAGGGCGAGGGAGTTCGCGGCGATCCCCGCGACCAGCTCGACCACGAGGAGGGCGACCCCGATGACGATCGCGGTGCGCAGGCTGCCGGCATGGCGGCCGGCCGCGGAATGGGAGTGGGCCACGTTCCGGAGGGTAGCGCCCGCGCGGCCGATCCGACGGCAGCCGCGCCCGCTCGGACGCCCGCGATCGCCGTTCGCCGCGCGCGCCACCCGATAATCGCGACGTGAGCAGCGCCCTCCTCGCGTTCGACAGTGCCGGCGATCGACTGTTCGCCGCCCTGCGACGGGCGGCCGCCGGACGGCTCCCGCCGCTCTCGGCCCTGGAGACCCCGCCCTGGGTCGGCGTCGCGGTCGCTCTCGTCGGCTGGGCGCTGATCGTCTGGTTCAGCGAACCGTGGGGCCGGCTCTGGGGAACCGGCCAGGACGCCCGCTGCTACTGGCAGGCCTCGCTCGCGGATCCGTACCTCCACTCGGACTGGAACGACCCGATCGCGTACGTCTACTCGCCCGCGTTCCTCCAGGCGATCTCGCCGCTGACGGCGCTTCCCTGGCAGGCGTTCATGGCGGCCTGGACCGCGCTGCTCCTCGCCGCGGCGCGGCTCCTGACGGGGCCGCGACTCCTGGCCGCGGGTCTCCTCTTCCCGTTCACGGCGATGGAGATCGCCGGCGGCAACATCTCGCTCCTCCTCGCCGTGGCGATCGTCGCCGGGTTCCGCTGGCCGTGGACCTGGTCGCTCGTCCTCCTGACGAAGATCACGCCCGGGATCGGGCTCCTCTGGTTCGCGGTCCGCCGGGAGTGGCGGAACCTGGCGATCGCCCTCGGGGCGACGGCGGCGATCGTCGGGGTCTCGTTCGCCCTGGCGCCGGACCTGTGGCGGCAGTGGGTCGACGTCGTGGGGCGGAACGTCGGCACCGGCAAGAGCGGGACCTGGGCGTCGCTGCCGATCCCGCTCTGGATCCGGCTGC
>DATBGP010000047.1:0-1791 GCA_036557925.1 Candidatus Limnocylindrales bacterium
TCGACGCCGCCCGTCAGGCGCGCCACGAGCACGCCCATGGGAATCGAGCCGCACAGGTACGCCCCCACGATGAGCAGGAGATCGACGAGGAGGGTCGCGGCGTCCATGGGGCTCCATGCGGAATGCGCCGGCAGGCGGCGAGTCTAGCACCGGCCCGATCGGCGTCGACGAGGACCTTCGTCCGATCGTCAGGGGTTCGGTCCCGGACCCGACCGGGACCATCCGAAGGGTGCCCGGCCGGGCATGGGCACGCCAGACTTCCGGCATGCAGGTTCGAGCGTCGACCGCGAACCCACGGAGGGGGATCCGAGCCTGGAAGACGCTCGCGCCGATCATCGTCCTGGCCGGCGCCGCCAGCGCGTGCGGCGTCCTTCCTCGCCCGACCGTCGACGGGATCCCCGTCGGCGGGCGCGCCGGCTGCGATGCGGGCGCCTGCAACCGCGAGATCGCGTTCGCGCGATCCTGGCTCGACGCGAAGGCGCCCGGCCATGCGCCCGTGCGCCAGGTCGAGATCCGCCTCCCGGACTACCGCACGCCGAACGGCGACCAGATCCTGCTGACGCGTAGCAGCGGCCGGACGGTCGTCGCGGTGCTGCGTCTCGAGGACGGCTCGACCCGGGCGGTGCTCATGGGCTGCGGCGTCGGCGTCCATCCGGACGAATGCGGAGTCTTCGATCCTCCGGCGGACGCAGCGTGAGAAGTGCCCCCGACGGCAACGGCCGCTCGGTTGCGGCGTTCGAGACCCGCCCGTACCATCCGAACCGATGATCCACCTGCCCTCCCGGCCGTCGTTCGTGCACGGGATCGCGGCTCGAAAGGCACCCTGACCCCATGGCCGTCGGCTCCTCCAATGACTTCGATCTCGTCGTCCTCGGCGCGGGCACGGGCGGCTACACGGCCGCATTCCGGGCCGGCCAGCTCGGGCTGAAGGTCGCCCTCGTCGACGAGGACAAGATCGGCGGCACGTGCCTCCACCGCGGCTGCATCCCGACGAAGGCCCTCCTCGAATCGGCGAGCTTCGTCGAGCGGGTCCGCCACGCGAAGGACTACGGCCTCGTGGTCGGTGGCCCGGACGGCGATGCGCCCGGCATCGACTACGTCCAGATGGCCGCCCGCAAGGACCAGGTCGTGAAGCGCATGTGGACCGGCCTGAAGACCCTGATCGACAAGAACCACGTCACGTGGATTCCCGGCCGGGGCCGGCTCGAGGGACCGAACAAGATCCGCGTCAGCCAGCCCGGCGAGGACGGCACGCCCGGCAAGGGCGGCGACCGCGTCCTCCAGTCGACCGACGTGATTCTCGCGACCGGCAGCCGGGTGAAGAGCCTGCCGGGCCTGACGGTCGACGGCGAGAAGATCATCACGAGCGACGACGTCCTCAGCGCCACGTCGATCCCGAAGGACATCGTGATCATCGGGGCGGGGGCTGTCGGCAGCGAGTTCGCCTCGATGTACCACGACCTCGGCACGAAGGTGACGCTCCTGGAGTACCTGCCCCAGATCGTGCCGCTCGAGGATCGCGAGGTCAGCCAGGCCCTGGAGCGGAGCTTCAGCCGGCGCGGGATCACGGTGATGACGAACGCCCGATTTGATCCCGCCAAGGTCGATGTCACGAAGGAGGGCGTCTGCCTCGTCGTGGGACCGGAGGGAAAGGAGCCCCAGGAGCTCCGCACCGAGCAGCTCCTCGTCGCGGCGGGCCGGGCTCCGAACGTCGAGGACATCGGGCTCGACACGACGAAGGTCGAGACGGACCGCGGCTTCATCCGGATCGATGGGCGGATGCGGACGAAG
>DATBGP010000048.1:0-3185 GCA_036557925.1 Candidatus Limnocylindrales bacterium
ACCGACGATCACCCGCTCCTCGGGATCCCGGTCGCGCTGAAGGACCTGATCTCCGTGCGAGGCGGCCAGTGCACGGCCGGCTCGCGGATCCTCGAGGGCTACGTCGCGCCGTACGACGCCCACATCACCGAGCGGCTCCGCGCGGTCGGGGCGGTGCTGCTCGGCAAGACGAACATGGACGAGTTCGCGATGGGCTCCTCGAACGAGCACAGCGCCTACGGTCCGGTTGCCAATCCGTGGGACCTCGAGACCGTGCCGGGCGGGTCGTCCGGCGGCTCGGCGGTGGCGGTGGCCGCCTACCATGCGCCGGTCTCCCTCGGGACGGACACCGGCGGCTCGATCCGCCAGCCGGCGGCCCTGTGCGGGATCGTCGGGATGAAGCCGACCTACGGCCGCGTCTCCCGCTACGGGATCGTGGCCTTCGCCTCGTCGCTGGACCAGATCGGGCCGCTCGCCCGCGACGTCCGCGATGCCGCCGCGCTGCTCCACGCCGTCGCCGGCCGCGACGAGCGGGACTCCACGTCGGCGCCGGTCCCGGTGCCCGACGAGCTGCTGCATCTTCCCGCGACCGTGGACGAGGCCGCGTCCGGGCTGCGGGGCAAGCGGCTCGGGCTGCCCAGGGAGTACTTCGTCGCGGGGATGGAGCCGGACGCCCGTCGCCGGATCGAGGAGGCCGTCGCGGCCCTCCAGGGCGCCGGGGCGACCGTCGAGGAGGTCAGCCTCCCGCACACGGACTACGGGCTCGCGACGTACTACATCGTCGCGCCGGCGGAGGCGTCGGCGAACCTCGCCCGCTACGACGGCATCCGGTTCGGGCCGCGGCTGGGCGACGGCGACGTCCTGGGCAACTACCTCGCGACGCGCGGTCGCGGGTTCGGGCCGGAGGTGAAGCGCCGGGTCATGCTCGGGACCTACGCTCTCTCGGCGGGCTACTACGACGCGTTCTACGTGAAGGCCCAGAAGGTCCGGACGCTGATCAAGCAGGACTTCGACGACCTGTTCCGGCAGGGGTTCGACGCCCTCGTGGCGCCGACGTCGCCGTCGGTGGCGTTCCGGTTCGGCGCGAAGATGGCCGATCCGGTTGCCATGTACCTCTCCGACGCCTGCACGCTGCCGGTGAACATGGCCGGCCTGCCCGGCATCTCGATCCCGTGCGGACTCTCGGAGGGCATGCCGGTCGGCCTCCAGCTGATCGGCCCGGCGTGGTCCGAGGCGGAGCTGTTCCGGCTCGCCCGCGGCTACGAGGCGCTCACGCACGACGCCGAGTGGCGCGATCGGGAGCCGGCGCAGCTAGGCCTGACGACCGATCCGTCCCAGCCGACGCCGGCCGATCGCGCGGCCTCGCTCGCGCGCCCCTGAGGCGGGACCGGTCCCATGAGCGGCCCGTCGGCCTTCGATCCGGGCCTCTGGCACGACTACTTCCTCGCGACCGCCGGGATCGGTGCCGCGCTCTCGGGCCTCGTCTTCGTCGCCTTCTCGATCAACCTGCGGGCGATCGTCGGCACGCCGGGCGTGGTCGGCCGCGGCGGCGAGGCGCTGGTCCTCCTGGTCGAGCTGGCCGTGATCGCGATCGTCGGCCTGTGGCCGCTCGGCGACCCGCGCCAGGTGGGCGTCGCGCTGGCGGTCGTCGCCCTGCTGTTCTGGCTCGAGGTGACCGGGATCGAGGTGGTCGCGATCCGCCGGCCGCGGGTCGTCGAGAACGTCCAGCTCGGACTGCGGATCGTCTTCGCCCAGCTCGCCACGATCCCGCCCGTGCTGGCCGGCCTGTCCCTGGCGGCGGGGGTCGGACCCGGCCTGGACCTGCTCGTCCTCGGGGCGTTGTTCGCCCTGCTCGGCGGGCTGGTCGGCGCCTGGGTTCTCCTCGTGGAGATCCTCCGCTGACCGGCTCGGCTACAGTGACCCGACGATGACGACCGAGACGCCGCCCGCCACGGATCGCCCGCCGCTCGCCGAGCGCGCCCTGGCCGCCCGCGTCCGGGCCGTGCCGCCGTCCGGCATCCGCCGGTTCTTCGACATCCTCGCAACGATGGACGACGTGATCAGCCTCGGGGTGGGGGAGCCGGACTTCGACACGCCGGAGCGGATCGTCGCCGCCGGCGTCCGCTCCCTCCACACCGGCCGGACGCATTACACGAGCAACTACGGAACGATCGAGCTGCGGCGGGCGCTGGCGGCGCACCTCGAGCGCCGTTACGGGGTCGACTACGACCCCGCCACCGAGCTGCTGATCACCGTCGGGGCGTCCGAGGCGGTCGACCTGGCCCTGCGGGCGACGATCGACCCCGGCGACTCGGTCGTCCTGCACGAGCCCTCATACGTCGCCTACGTGCCGGCGGTCGTCTTCGCCGGCGGTGAGGTCCGTCACGTCGCGACGCGACTCGAGGACGACTTCGCCCTCGACCCGGCGGCCGTCGAGGCGGCGATCACGCCCGGGACGAAGGCCCTGTTCCTCGGCTACCCGTGCAACCCCACCGGCGCGGTCCTCCCCGACGAGGTCCAGGACGAGCTCGCCGCGATCGCCCGCCGGCACGACCTGCTCGTCTACAGCGACGAGATCTACGACCGGCTCGTCTACGGCACCTATCGCCACCGGGCGTTCAGCGCGCTGCCCGGGATGCGCGAGCGGACGGTGCTCATGGGCGGCTTCTCGAAGGCCTACGCGATGACCGGCTGGCGCGTGGGCTGGCTCGCGGCGCCGGCGGGGATCCTCGAGGGGATCGTGAAGATCCACCAGTACGGGATCATGTCGGCCCCGACCACCGCCCAGGACGCGGCGCTGGAGGCGCTCGTCGGCGGCGAGCCGGACGTGGAGCGGATGCTCGCCGAGTACGACCGGCGGCGACGCCTCGTCGTCGACGGCCTCAACGCGATCGGCCTGCGGACGTTCGAGCCACGCGGCGCGTTCTACGCCTTCCCCGAGGTCACGGGGGCCACCGGCCTCTCGTCCGAGGACTTCGCGCAGGGGCTGCTCCAGGAGGAGCGCGTCGCGGTCGTGCCCGGCTCGGCGTTCGGGCCGTCCGGCGAGGGCCACGTCCGGGCCTGTTACGCGACCTCGTTCGAGGACCTCCAGGAGGCGCTGGCCCGGATCGGCCGCTTCGTGGACCGCCACCGGGCCTGACGGCCCGGCCGGCTCAGACGGCCGCTCGGCTGCGTCGCAGCGCTTCCTCGATGGCCCAGATCGCGAG
>DATBGP010000049.1:0-8082 GCA_036557925.1 Candidatus Limnocylindrales bacterium
TTGCGTCCTTGTCGGGCAATCCCTGAACTCCATGCAGGTCGACTACTCGGACCTGCTTGCCTCGCAGCTCCTCGCCCAGACGTACGCCGACCTCGCGACGACGACGCCGGTCCTCGCGGCCGCCGCCGCGGCGCTGACCCCGCCCTCCACCGCCGTGGACCTGGGCCCGGCCGTCACGGCCCGGGCGCCGCTCAACAGCATCTACGTCGTGATCCAGGCCCAGGCGTCGTCCGGCGCCCGCGCGGCCTCGATCGCGAACGAGGTCGCGAAGGCCCTCGTCGCCCAGGCGCCGGCGGCATCGGAGAACGGGACCGCGCAGGACGCGATCAACCGGCAGCTGACGACGGTCGACGCCCAGATCGCGACGACGCTCGGCCAGATCGCCCAGCTCGAGGGCGTCACGGATCCGAGCGCCGATCAGACCTCGGAGCTGGCCGCGGCCAAGGCCCGCGTCCAGACGCTCCAGGCGCAGCGTTCGTCGATCGCGTCCGGGCTCGCCAGCCCCGGCTCGAACATGCTCTCGATCGTGGAGCCCGCGTCGCCGCCCGTCGAGGCGTTCCAGCCGCGGACGCTCGTGAACGCCGCCCTCGGCGCGTTCATCGGGTTCGCGATCGGCGTGGCGATCGTCCTGCTCTCGAGCGCGTACCGGCGTCGCGAGCCGGTCGTCTCGGGCCGGCCGATCTGGCCGGCCACCCGCGACTAGGCTCGAGCCGGCGGACCGTCGCTTCTTCGGCCTCCCGGCCGGCTGACCGCCGGACCGGACCTCAGACCGCCTGGCGCTCCCGCGGTCGTCCCACCCGCGCCGCCGCCAGGACCGACTCCAGCCCGGCCACGACCCGGTCGACGTCCGCGTCCGTCAGGCCCGGCCACAGCGGCAGCGAGACGACGCGCGGGTAGACCCGCTCGGCCACCGGGAAGTCGGCCGGCTGCCAGCCGCCGACGCGGCGGTGGTACGGGTGCTGGTGGAGCGGGATGAAGTGGACGCTCGTGCCGAGGCCCAGGGCGGTGAGCCCGTCGATGACCGCGGCGCGATCGATGTCGAGCCGTTCGAGGCGGAGCCGGACCACGAACAGGTGCCAGGCGTGCGAGCCGTCCGGCGCGTCCTCGGGCAGCTCGACGAGGTCGGCGATCGACGATGCCGTGACGGCGGCGCGGTATCGCGCCACGAGCTCGCGACGGGCCTCGAGGAGGTCCATCGCCCGCGACAGCTGGGCGAGCCCGAGCGCCGCGGCGATGTCGGTCATGTTGTCCTTGAAGCCGGCGTCCTCGATCTCGTAGTACCAGCTCCCGCCGGCCGTGTACCGCTTCCAGGCGTCGCGGCTGATCCCGTGGAGGGACATCTGGCGGGCCCGGTCGGCGATCGTATCGTCGTCGGTGACGAGCATCCCGCCCTCGCCGGTCGTGATCGTCTTCGTCGCGTAGAAGGAGAAGGCGGCGGCCCGGCCGAAGGTGCCGGCCATCTTCCCGTGGGGTCCCCCGACCCGGCTGGGGAACGCGTGGGCGACGTCCTCGATCACGGCGACGCCGTGCGGCTCCATCGCCGCGACGAGCCGCTCGATCTCGAGCGGCCGGCCCGCGAAGTGGACCGCGATCACCGCTTTCGTCCGCGGCGTCAGCGCCGCCCCGACGATCTCCGGGGTCAGGTTCAGGGTCTCCTCGTCTACGTCGACGAGGACGATCCGGCCGCGGAGGTAGGCGACGACCTCGGCGCAGGCGGCGAACGTCCAGGTGGGGACGATCACCTCGTCGCCCTCCTCGACGCCGATCGCCTCGAGCGCGAGATGGAGCGCCGCCGTCGCCGAGTTCAGGGCGATCGCGTGCTTCGCGCCGACGTAGTCGGCGAACGCGGCCTCGAACGCCTTCGCCTTCGGCCCGGTGGTCAGCCAGCCCGAGTCGAGGACGTCGAGGACGGCCTTCCGCTCGAGATCGGTGATGGAGGGGCGGGCGAACGGCAGGAAGTCGCGGTCGGTGGTCACGGAAACCCCCAGGTCGGGAATGGGCGAGGTCGGCGGGCGCGCGATCCTGGGGCGCGCCGGACCGGGATTGTGCCCCAGATGGCGCCGCCGTTCCAGCCACGCCCGGGTCGCCGTCCCGCACGGGACCGGTCCACGCGCGGGCTTGTGGTGCACGCGACCACCGGCGTCAGGCGCCCGGCGGCTCCGCGCCCGGCGGGCTGTCCGGGCTCGTCGCCGAGGTGTCGCGCGGTCGGAGGATCGCCCGGATCGTGTCACGGATGACGCCGAGGTCGGTCGCGAGCGAGCGACGGCGGAGGTAGTCGAGGTCGAGCTCGAGCTTCGGGCCGAGGATCTGCTCGATGTAGACGCGGTTCGGGTCGTCGGCGCCGTCGAGCAGCGGCTGGAACCGGGTGGCGTAGTCGATCTGGCCGGGACCGGTGACGCCCGGCCGGACGGCCAGCACGGCGCGCTGCTCCGGCGTGTAGAGCGCGACGAACTCCGGGATCTCGGGGCGCGGCCCGATCAGCGACATCTCGCCGCGGACGACGTTGATCAGCTGGGGCAGCTCGTCGAGGTGCGTCTTCCGGAGGCGCTCGCCGAGCCGCGTGACCCGCGGATCCGCGCGAGAGGCCATCCGCGAGGGATCGCCGCCGTCGGCGCGCATCGTCCGGAGCTTCACGATCCGGAACGGCACCCCGTCCCGCCCGATCCGGACCTGGCGGAAGAACCCCGGACCAGGCGACTCGAGTCGGATCGCAAGCACGAGGGCCAGGAGGAGGGGCGACAGGACGACGAGGATCGGGACCGCCACCAGGAGGTCGACGGCGCGTCTCACCCGGCCGCTCTCACCAGCGTTCGCGGATGACGACGAAAGGCTCGGCGGCGGCGAGCCCGACGGTGGCGCCCCAGGCGCGGGCGCGGGCCTCGAGCGAGGCGAGGGCGCGGGGATGGGGCGCGTCGCGGACCTCGGATTCGTAGAGGGCGAAGGCGGCGATCTTCGCCTCGAGCGTCGCCGTCACGTCCACGAAGCGGTTCGGCGCGAACGCCGGCAGCGCCGCCGGCGCGCCCCACTCGGTGGACGACGGCGTCTCGAAGCAGTGGATCGCCCGGACGCCCGGCGCGGCGTAGGGCCGGGCGGCGACCATCGCCGCCTCGAAGAGGATCCGGTGATCGCGGTTCAGGTCGCCGGGGTGGTGCAGGAGCAGGAGCTCCGGATCCTCCCGGACGATGACCTCGCCGAGAACGCGTTCGACCTCGGGCAGGCTCAGGGTGTCGAGCGCCTGGTCCGGCAGCGTCCCGAGCGTCAGCGTCGCGCCCAGCCGCTCCGCGACCGCCCGGCTCGTGGCGTACAGCTCGGCCGAGGCGGCGTCGTCGTAACGGAGGTTCGAGCCTGCGACGGCGACGTGGATCGCGACCTCGTCGCCCGCGGCGACGTGGCGGAGGATCGTGCCACCGGGCCCGAGGACCTCGTCGTCCGGGTGCGCGGCGATGACGAGGACCTTCATCCGTTCCCTTCCCCTCCGAACGACCGGCCGACGAATGCCGCGAGCTCCCGCCCGGCGACCGGCGCCTCGCCGGCCCATTCAATCCGCTCGAGGACGAGGACCCCGTCCCCGGTCGCGACGCCGACCTCGCCCGCTCCCTCGCCGGCGTCGATCAGCCGGCCCGGTGGCTCGGTCGTGGTCGTGGACCCCACCCGAGCCTGCCAGATGATGACGCGCCGGCCGTCGAGCGTCGAGAAGGCGCCGGGATACGGGACCGTCAGCGCCCGCACCCAGTTCCGGAGGCTCCGGGCGTCCCGATGCCAGTCGATCACGCCGTCCTCGGGCCGGCGGCGCGGCATGATCGTCGCCGCGGTGTGGTCCTGGGCCCGGCGCGGCGCGGTCCCGGCCTTCAGCGCCGGAAGATGCGCCAGGAGCATCTCGGTGCCGGCGTCAGAGACCTTCTCGTAGAGGGTCCGGACGTCGTCGTCGTCCCCGATCGGGATCGTCCGCTGGTCGATGATGTCGCCGGTGTCGACGCCCTCGTCGAGGAAGAACATCGTGTTGCCCGTGGCCGGCTCGTCGTGGATGAGCGCCCAGTTCACCGGCGCGCGACCGCGGTAGCGGGGCAGCAGGCTGGCGTGGAACCCGACCGCCCCGAGACGCGGCAGGGCGAGGACCTCGCCGCCGAGGAGACGCGTCCAGCCGACGACGATCAGGAGGTCCGCCCGAAGCTCGGCGAGCCGGGCGACGTTCTCCGGCGCGTTCAGGTCGCGGACCTCGATGAGGGGCGCGTCGATCGCCGCGGCCAGCTCGTCGAAGCGGGCCCAGCCGGAGGTGGTGGCCCGCAGCTCCGGCGTGATCGTCACGATCCCGGCGAAGCGCTCACCCGCCTCGACGAGCGCGGCGAGGCAGCGCCGGCCTTCCTCGACCGCGCCGACGAACACGACCCGTGGCGCCGCCACCGCCGGCGGCGCCGGCTCCGGGGGCGTGGCGCTCATCCGGGGCCTTCTGCGAGGACGTGGCGATAGAGCTCGACGAGGCGGATCGCGTTCCGGTCCACGTCGTAGTCGCGCTCGACCAGCTCCCGCAGCCGGCTCGCCCGGTGGGCCGCCGCGGTGGGGTCCGCGGCGACCGCCCGGATCCCCTCGGCGATCGTCAGCGGCGAGACCTCGTCCAGGAGGATGCCCCGGTTGTCGCGGAGGAGCTCCGGCGTCCCGTCCACGGCGCTCGCGACCACCGGCAGCCCCAGGCTGCCCGCTTCGACGACGACCGTCGGCAGCCCTTCCTGCGAGGAGGGCAGGACGAGCATCGAGGCGGCGGCCATGTACGTCACGACGTCGGCCCGCGACTGCGGCCCGCGATACGTCAGGAGGCCGGCGGCCCGGCCCTCCTCCTCGCGATAGCCGCTCAGGGGCCCGTCGCCGATGACGACGCCCAGGTACTCCGGCCCGAGGGAGAGGATCGCGTCGACGAACGCGACGATGCCCTTGTGGGGCACCAGCCGCGCCGCGAACAGGACGAGGACCCGGTCGTCCGGGAGATCCAGGGCGGCGCGGGCCCCCGACCGGGACGGGACGTTCGCCCGGAGCGCGCGATGGTCGACGCCGAGCGGGATCGGCGTCGCCTCGACGCCGGACCAGCCGGCGATCCGCGCCGCCAGCGCCTCGCTGACGGTGACGACGCGCGCCGCTTCGCGCAGGGTTCCGCGGTAGTCGTCCAGCTGCCGCGGATGCGTCTCCGGCCAGGACGTGGCGTCGTAGCCATGGACCGTGATCACGTACGGCCGGCGGCCCGACGCCACCCGCCGGGCGGCCATCGCCGTCGGGGCGACGAAGTGGGCGTGGAGGAGCGGCGCCTCGCCGTGTCGGAACACCCGCCGGGCGGCCCGGGCGATCGCGGCGGGCGGGAACGCCCAGGCGGGCTCGCCCGGGACGGCCGCATAGCTCGGCCGCAGGACCTCGACCCCATCGTCGTCCTGGCGCACGGGCATGGCCGCGTACCCGGCCCAGCGCTGACTCAGCCGTCCCGCAAGCGGCGGAACCGCCGGCCGCGGGGCGACCACCCGGACCCGCACGCCGGCCCGGTTCAGGGCCTGCGCCTGCGTCCGATGGAAGCTGCCGCTGATCTCGTCCCCGGGCCACGGATAGAAGGGCGTCATCCAGTCGACGCCGAGGCGGGGATCAGCCGCCATGCACCGGCCCCGGAAGGAGATCCGGCGGGCGGGCCGGTCCGCGGATCACCGGCCGGCGACGCGGCGGCCCCTCGAGGACCGGCAGCTCCGCCTCGCGACCGCGGGCCCGGGCAGCAGCCTGCGCCGCGGCAAGCCCGAGGGCGATCGCGACGAAGAGCCAGACCTGCTTCCGGCCGAGCACGTCGAGGAAGAACGCCTGGAGGAGCATCGCGAGGACCACCATCCGGGCGACCTCGGCGATGTCGCCGCCGCCCTGGCCCGGTCGCAGGACCGTCCAGAAGAACCCGGCGAGGAGGAGGACCCCGATCACCCCGAGCTCGATCAGCGTCCCGAACAGGATGCTGTGCGACCCGACCGGCGGCGTGAGGAAGCCGGTGTCGGCGGTCGGCAGGTTCACCGCGCGGATCGCCTCGGGCGTGATCGCCGCAGGAAACGCGCCGTACCCGACGCCGGCGATCGGGGAGTTGCCCCAGACATGCAGGGCAATGGTCCAGATGTCGGTCCGGCCGGTGCCGCCGCTCGAGACGGCCGTGTCGAGCCGGTCGATGATCAGGTCGGACGTGCCAGGGATCACGAGCAGGAACAGACCGCCGACGACGGCGGCGACGGCGAAGGTCGCGATCCCCCGCCGGCTGAGGCGCGGGACGAGAACCACGGCGAGCACGATCGCGACCGCGATCCAGGCGCTCCGCGTGCCCGAGACGATGATCGCGACGGTGCAGATCGCGGTGCCGATGATCGGGATCGGGCGGGGACGGCGGAGCGACACCCACGCGAACACGAAGAACGCGGGCACGAGGATCGCCGTGAACTGGGCCGGATCCTGCCCCTCGAACGCCTCGGCTCGGCCGGCGATCAGCGTCGAGCGGGCCGTGAGCCAGGTGATGATCCCGACGAGCCCGATCGCCGTGGCGGATCCGGCGTAGACCAGCGCGAGCGGCCGGGCGATGTCCGGGTGCTCCGAGATCATGTCGGCGATCATCAGGCTGATCACGAACAGCTGGACGAGCGTCAGGACCTCCGGGACCGACGTCGACCGGTCGATCGACCACAGGATGCTCAGGCTCGCGAACGCGACGAACGCCCAGCCGAAGATGCCCATGAGGTCCACCCGGAGCGAGCCGCGGCGCTGGATCAGGTAGGTCAGCGCGAAGGCCAGGCCGGCGAATCGCGACAGCGTCGCGGCGTTGGCCAGCGAGCCGGAGCCGTCGAACGGGATGAGGATCACGTAGGCGAACAGGTAGACGCGTGGATCGCGGACGATCGCGAGCACGAGGGCGCCCGCGGCGAGGGCCGCCACCAGCTGGAGTCCGCCGAGGGCGGTGGCGACCGAGACGACGGCCAGGACGGCGAGCCCGACGAGGAGCGCGCGCTGACCGGCGAGGAACGGCTGAGGTCCGGGCGCGGTCGTCGTGGTCATGGTCGATCCGACGCAGCGTTCGAGCGTGACCCCCATGCCGGATCGGCGCCCTCGACGGAGCAGCGCAGCAGCTCGCCGAGGAGCGCCGCGGTGCGCCGTCGGTCGTAGCGACCCTCCGGGTCCGCGCGACCCGTTCGTCCGGCCGCTGCGGCCGGATCGTCGATGAGGCGCGAGAGGCCGTCGGCAACGCCTTCGGGTGTCGGATCTGCGGCGATGCCCCAGCCGAGGTCCGCGAGGACCCGGCCGGCGTCGCCCGGCGGGACGACGGCGAGGATCGGCCGATCCAGCCCGATGTAGTCGAAGAGCTTCGCCCCGACGAACATCTCCATCCCCGGCCCGGCGCCGAGCAGGGTCAGTGCAGCGTCCGCCTCGGCGATCCGTCGCAGCGCCTCCTCGCGCGGCACGAACCCGTGGAACGCGACGATCGCCTCGAGGCCGGGCTCCTCGACGAGCTGGCGATCGGCGATTGCCCGCGACGCGTCCGTCACCGTCCCCACGAAGTCCACCCGCAGCCGGTCGGAGACGTCCCGCCGGCCCATCAGCCGGCGGACGCCGAGGAGGAACGTCTCGAGCTCGGCGGGACGGTAGAGCGAGCCGGCGTAGACGAGCCGGACGGGCCCCGCCGAACGGCGCTTCCGACGGGAGCGGCTCGCTGCCGGCGTCCCGAGCTCGGCCCGGTCGTAGCCGTTCGGGACGAGATCCATCCGGCCCGCCGCCCGCGGATAGCGCCGGCGATAGGTCTCGGCCAGTGACGGCGTGGCGAACGTGCAGCGATCGGCGGACCGGACGATCCAGGTCTCGACGACCCGGCGCCGCCACTGGGTCAGGCGGCCGGGCCGCGGCTCGATCGGGTTGTCGAGCCAGGGATCGCGGAAGTCGGCGATCCAGGCGATCCCGAGGAGCCGCCGGGCGATCCCCGCGGCGAGGTGCGCGGTGACGGGCGAGGAGCTCGAGACGACGGCGGCGAGCGGCGAGCGGCGATGGGCCCGGACGATCGCGAGCACGGCGAACGGAAGCCAGCCGACCTGGTCG
>DATBGP010000050.1:0-2693 GCA_036557925.1 Candidatus Limnocylindrales bacterium
GCACGGTGTTCCCGGGCATCGCCTTCGGGGCGGCACAGCCCTCGGGCGGCGACCTGGTCGTGAACACCTCCCAGACCGGCTATCAGGAGGTCTGCACGGACCCTTCGTACGCCGGCCAGGTCGTCGTGATGACCTACCCGCTCATCGGCAACTACGGCCGATTGATCGACGACGACCAGTCGCTCCGGCCCTGGCTTCGGGCGCTGGTCGTTGCGAATGCCACCGCCGCGGTCCTCGACGACGTCCGGCAGCTGAGCTCGCTGCTCCGGACGAATGGCATCCCGGCGATCGCCGGCATCGACACCCGGGCGCTCGCCCGCCACCTCCGGTCCACCGGCAGCCTCCGCGGGATCGTGACGGAGCCCGGCTTCGTGGACCGGGATGCGGCCATGGACCGGGCGAAGGCCGTCCAGCGCTGGGAGGACCAGGACTTCGTCGGCCAGGTCTCGCCGTCGTCGATCGTCGACGTCGGGCGGGAGGAGGAGGGTGGCCCGCTCATCGGGATCGTCGACTTCGGGCTGAAGTCGAACATCGTCCGGGCGATGCGCCGCCGCGGCGCGCGCGTCCGGATCCTGCCCCACACGATCAAGGGGTCGGTCGCGCTCGCCCGCGACATCGACGGGCTGATCCTCTCCCCGGGGCCGGGCGATCCGGCCCGGCTCGACGGGCCCGTGGCGCTGGCCCGCGAGATCATCGACGACGGCCGACCGCTCCTGGGGATCTGCCTGGGACACCAGATCGTCGCGCGGGCGGCGGGGGCGGAGACCTCCAGGCTGCGGTTCGGCCATCACGGCGCGAACCACCCGGTCCGCGACGTCGACCTCGGCCTCGTCCAGGTCACGGCCCAGAACCACGAGGTCCAGGTCGTCGGCGAGTCCGTCTCGGCCAGCTCCGGCTTCCGCGTGAGCCAGGTGAACCTGAACGACGGCTCGGTCGAGGGTCTGCGGCACGAGACGCTGCCGATCGAGACGGTCCAGTACCACCCGGAGGGCGCCCCGGGCCCGCTCGACGCGCTGGCGGTCTTCGACCGGTTCGTCGCGGCCACCGAGGCGCACGCCCGGTGACCTGGAAGGCGGCGTACGCCGGCGGAGGCGCAGATACCAACCGGGGGAGTACCGGGCGCGATCTCGCGTGCGTTGGCCGCCTCAGGACGGCACATCGAGGCAAGAATCAGCCGTCGACGGCTAACAAGTCGGACGAACATGACCTCGACGCGGCATTCGGAGAACGTCTCACCACCGGGGTTGGTGAATGGGCTTGAAGGCGCCCGGTGCGAGCGCCGTGACCGCGCCCGGCGGGAGCGCCGTCACCGCGCCCGGCGGGAGCGGCGTGACCGCGCCCGGCGGGAGCGGCGCGACCCGCCCGAAGCCGGCGTCCGTCCTGATCCTCGGATCCGGACCGGTGGTCATCGGCCAGGCCGCCGAGTTCGACTACGCGGGGACGCAGGCGTGCCGGGCCCTCCGCGCCGAGGGCGTCCGGACGATCCTCGTGAACTCGAACCCGGCGACGATCATGACGGACCCCCAGGTCGCGGACGCGATCTACCTCGAGCCGCTGACGGTCGACGCGGTCGAGGCGGTGATCGCGAAGGAGCGGCCGGAGGGGCTGCTCGCGGGTCTGGGCGGACAGACGGCGCTCAACCTGGCGACGAAGCTGGCTGAGGCGGGCGTGTTCGAGCGCCACCCGATCCGGCTCCTCGGAACCCCGCTCGAGGCCATCCACATGGCCGAGGATCGCGAGGCGTTCCGGGATCTGCTCGACCGGATCGGCCAGCCGTACGCCCCGAGCTACATCGTCGAGACGCACGACGACGTCGAGGCCGCCCTGGGGGCGATCGGGCTGCCCGCGATCGTCCGGCCGGCGTACACGCTCGGCGGAACCGGTGGCGGGATCGTCGAGGACGAGCCGGCCTACCGCGAGATCGTCCGCGCCGGCCGCCGTGCCAGCCCCATCGGCCAGGTGATGGTCGAGCAGTGCCTCGTCGGCTGGCAGGAGATCGAGTACGAGGTGATGCGCGACGCCGAGGACACGTGCATCGCGGTCTGCTCGATGGAGAACGTCGACCCGCTCGGCGTCCACACCGGCGACTCGATCGTCGTCGCGCCCGTCCAGACCCTGCCGGATCCGGTCCACCAGCGGCTCCGGAGCGCGGCCCTCGCGATCATCCGGGCGCTCGGCGTCGAGGGCGGCTGCAACGTCCAGTTCGCCCTCTCGCCGGACTCGAAGGACTACGCGGTCATCGAGGTCAACCCGCGGGTGTCGCGGTCGTCGGCGCTGGCCTCGAAGGCGACCGGCTACCCGATCGCCCGGGTCGCGGCCCAGATCGCCGTCGGGCGGACGCTCGCCGAGATCCCGAACGTCGTCACCGGGACGACGGTGGCCGCCTTCGAACCGGCCCTCGACTACGTCGTCGTGAAGCTGCTGCGGTTCCCGTTCGACAAGTTCCCGACGGCCGACTGGACGCTCGGCAGCCAGATGAAGGCGACGGGCGAGGTGATGGCGATCGACCGGACCTTCGGGTCGGCCCTGAACAAGGCGCTCCGCGGGCTCGAGCAGGCCGGCGCCGGGCCACTGGCCGAGGACCCGGGTTGGGCGCCGACGCTCGACTACCTGGCCGCGGTCTACGGCGGCGATCCCGAAGCGGACGAGCCGATCCGCTGGGTCGACGAGCGCGGCGAGGCCTGCGAATCCAC
>DATBGP010000051.1:0-2844 GCA_036557925.1 Candidatus Limnocylindrales bacterium
CGAGCTGCCGAACGCGTGGCTCCACGTCGACGGCGCGTTCGGCCTCTGGGCGGCCGCCTCGCCGGCGCTGCGACACCTGACCGTCGGCCTCGCCGACGCCGATTCGTGGACGACCGACGCCCACAAGTGGCTGAACGTGCCGTACGACTCGGGGATCGCGATCGTCCGGGACGCCGCCGCCCATCACGCCGCGATGACGCTCGGCGCGGCGTACTACGTCGAGACCGCCGGGGCCGAGCGCGACCCGTACAACTGGGTCGCGGAGTCGTCCCGTCGCGCCCGCGGCTTCCCGGTCTACGCCGCGCTGCGCGAGTTGGGCCGGGACGGGCTCGCGGCGATGATCGAGCGGTGCTGCGCCATCGCCCGCCGGATGGCCGATGGCCTCCGCGACGCGCCGGGGGTCACGATTCTCAATGACGTGGTCCTGAACCAGGTCCTCGTCCGCTTCGCGTCGCCGACGCCCGATGGCGCCGCGGCCGTGGACGAGGCCGCGACCGACGAGTTCACCCGACGCGTGATCGCCGCCGTCCAGGCCGACGGCACGTGCTGGCTCGGCGGCACGACGTGGCACGGGCTGGCGGCGATGCGGATCTCGGTCTCGAACTGGTCGACGACCGAAGCCGACGCGGACGTCTCGGTGGCCGCGATCCGGCGGTGCGCGGCGGCGGTGGCCGCTGAGCCGGTCGGGGCGGCCTGATCGTCAGGCGGTCGTCGCGCCGTCGTCCCGGCGGCGGATCGCCGGCGCGGGCGACATGGAGCGGGCCGGGGCCACCGATCGCCTCGGCGCCGGCGCGATCGTCGCGGCACGGGCCGCGGACGGCGACGGCACGTGGTTCAGCCAGCCGCTGATCACCCGGCTGAGCCGCTCACCGAACGACGCGGTCGCCTCCGCCGGCGGCAGCGGCAGGGCATCCGGGCGTCGGAGCGTCGCCTGGAACTCCTCCTCCCGCCGCCGCTCGAACTCCTCCTCGATCCACGACACCATCCAGGTCGATTTCATCGGTGGTCCCCCACTGCACGCCGCCCCTGCGGCGCCTCGGGAGAGGCTGCGGCCGTTCGGCCAGGGGGTCAGGAACCTGGGTTCCAGTCCACGGGTGCGGTCTCGCCGGCGTCCGCGGCGAGCCGTTCGGGATCGAGGATCGTGATCGATCGCGAGCCGGTCGCGACGGTCCCGGTCTCCCGGAGCGATCGCAGCTCGCGGACCACGACCTCCCGGACCGAGCCGACCGCGTCCGCCAGCTGCTGCTGGGTGATCCGGGCCACCGGCCGGCCGTCGGGCCCGGGTTCGGCCACGCCGAGCAGCTGCCTGGCGATCCGCTGATGGACCGTCGTGAAGGCGCTGCCCGGGATCTCGGCCACGAACCCGACCACCCGGTCGCTGAGCTCGTCGAGGAGCGCGTTCGCCACGGCGATCTCCTCGCGGGCGACCCGACGGATCACCTCGGGCCGCAGCTCGAGCAGCTGGGAGTCGACGACCGCGTAGAGGGACCCCGGCATGATGTACGGCTCGCCGAACAGGGATGCGACGCCGAGGAGCCCGCCCGGCCGGGCGTAGCGGATCACGAGGCTGCGCCCGTCGGGCGACGAGACCTCGGCCCGCACCAGCCCCGCCAGCACCAGCTCCACGTGCGAGCCGCCCTCGCCGATCGGCCGGATCAGCGTGCCCGCCGGGTCCGAGCGGACGCGCGAGCCGGCGGTGACCCGGGCGAGCAGGTCCGGCGACAGATGACCGATCCGCGAGGCGCGGATGGCCGCCTCGTCGCGTGCGGTCCAGGCCGGACCGCGGCCCCCGACGTCCATGCCGACACGCTACCAGCCGCCCGTCGCCGCGGCGTGGGCGGCATACTGGCTCCGCCGTCGAGGACCAGGAGGATCGCCAGCCCGTGAGCGTCGGAACCGCCTTCCACGCCGCCACGTCGCCGCTGAACCGGAAGCAGCAGTGGCGCGAGTGGTCGGGCTACTTCGCGTCGAGCTCGTACGCCGACACCCACGACATCGAGTACAACGCGATCCGCGAGGCGGCGGCCCTGATCGACGTCAGTCCGCTCTACAAGTACGTCGTCCGCGGGTCGGATGCCGCGCGGCTCGTCGACCGCGTCGTCACCCGCGACGCGTCGACGCTGACGGCGGGCCGGGTGATCTACACGCCCTGGTGCGACGAGCACGGCAAGGTCATCGACGACGGGACCGTCCACGCCCTCGACGACGGCTCGTTCCGCTGGACCGCCGCGGACCCCCAGCTCCGCTGGCTCCGGATGAACACCGCCGGGCTCGACGTGACGATCGACGACGTCACCGAGCAGACCGCCGCCGTCGCGCTGCAGGGGCCGCAGTCACGGGCCGTCCTCGAGGCGGCGACCGGCGAATCGTTCGCGGACCTGCGCTATTTCCGACGCCGGGGGTCGGCCATCAAGTCGGGCCGGAAGCGGATCGCGATCGACGTGTCGCGAACCGGCTACACCGGCGACCTGGGCTACGAGCTGTGGGTCGACGCGGCCAACGCCGTCGCCCTCTGGGAAGCCCTCTGGGCGGCCGGCCAGGGCCACGCGATCCGGCCGGCGGGGATGCTGGCCCTGGATGTCGTCCGGCTCGAGGCCGGGCTGATCCTGCTCGAGGTCGACTACACGTCCGCCCGCCACGCGATGAACCCCGAGCAGAGCTACAGCCCGTTCGAGATCGGGCTCGGGCGGCTCGTCTCGTTCCACAAGGCCGACTTCGTCGGGCGGCTGGCCCTCGAGCGCGAGCAGCGGGCGGGCGGTCCGGCCCGCCGGCTCGTCGGCCTCGAGCTCGACTGGTACGGGATCGAGAAGCTCTTCAGCGATCAGGGCCTGCCGCCGGCGATCT
>DATBGP010000052.1:0-3209 GCA_036557925.1 Candidatus Limnocylindrales bacterium
ACGGCCGGGTTCACGTTCGGCGCCCACGAGCGGAAGATGGGCATCCGGGCGTGTCCGGCGGCGGAGCTCGTCTTCGACGACTGCTTCGTGCCCGCGGCGAACCGCTTCCGCCGGATCTCGATCGCGTCGTCGATCGACTTCAGGCCCGGTGCGATCCCGGCCCAGTCGTCATGGCCGAAGTAGGAGTGGTGCGCGCCGACGGCAACGATCAGGCTGTCGTAGCCGAGGGCCGCGCCGTCGTCGAGCCGCACCTCGCGACGTTCGGCGTCCAGCCCCTTCGCCTCGCCGAGCAGGACCGTCGTGTTCCGCTGGCGGCGGAGGATGGCCCGGAGCGGCTGGGCGATGTCGGCGGGCGCCAGCGCGCCGGTCGCGACCTGGTACAGGAGCGGGGCGAACAGGTGGTGATTGCGCCGGTCGACGAGGGTCACCGCCAGCCGATCGTCGTGACCGAGCTCGCGGGCCGCGTAGAGCCCGCCGAAGCCGCCACCGACGATGAGGACGCGGTGACGGGCCGTCGCCATGGGCGGGGACGCCGACATGGAGGGATTCTAGACGGGCTCGCCGGTTCCGGCACCCTGGCCGCAGGTCAGGGCTCCGCCGCGGATCCCTGGACCGGCGGCTGCGCGGGCTCCGGGTCGGGCAACGGGCCTTCGGCCGTCCCGGCCGTCCCGGCCGGACCGGCCTCGCGAACGTGGTGGACCAGCTCCGGGAACCAGCGCGCGACGCCGACGAGCCCGAGCAGGCACAGCAGCCCGCCGCTCACGACCGAGAACTGCGCACCGAAGATCGAGGCGACGACGGCCGCCTCGATGTCGCCGATCCGCGGCCCGCTCGTGACGACGAGGATGTTCACGGACGTGACCCGGCCGCGGAGATGGTCGGGGGCGGCGAGCTGGACGATCGTCGAGCGGAACACGGCCGAGATCACATCCGCCCCGCCGGCGATCGCGAGGAACACGAGCGCGAGGGCGAACGAGAAGACCGACAGGCCGAACAACGCGATCGCCCCACCCCAGATCGCCACCGCGACGAACACCGCCAGGCCGATCCGCCGGACGGTCGACACCCAGCCGGAGAGCAGCGCCCCGAGGAGCGCACCCACGGACGGGGCGGCGGCCAGGAGTCCCAGGCCCTGCGGGCCGACATGGAAGACGTCGAGCGCGAGCGCCGGGAACAGCGACGTCGGCATCCCGAAGATCATGGCGTTCAGGTCGATCACGTACGTCGAGAGGATCACCCGCCGCTGGCGGACGAACCGGAGGCCCTCGCGGATCGCCGCGAGCCCCGGCCGCGTGGTCCCGACGAGCGGGGGGATCGGCGCGATCGCGAGGAGCGCGATGAGCGACGCGGTGAAGCTCGCCACGTCCACGAAGTAGGCGCCCGCCAGGCCGATCGTCGCGATGAGGATCCCCGCGATCGCCGGCCCGACCACCGACGCCGTCTGGAAGTTCAGCTGGTTGAGGGCGATCGCGTTCGGCAACCGCTCGCGGGGCACGAGCCGCGGGATCGCCGACGCGCGAGCCGGCTGATCCAGGGAGCCCGCGGCGGCCGTCGCGAACCCGACCACGTAGAGGACCGGGATCGGGACGCTCGGCTGCAGGGCCAGGATGGCCAGCGTCAGGCTGCAGGCCATCATCGCGAGCTGGGTGAACCGGAGCATCCGCCGCCGGTCCACCGCGTCCGCGAGGGAGCCGGCGCCGAGGGAGAACGACAGGATCGCAAGGAGCTGGAAGAACGTCAGCCCCGCGATCGCGAGGGTCGAGCCGGTTTCCCGATAGACCTGGTACGGCAGCGCGAGCCGGGTGATCTGGTTGCCGATCCCGCTGATCGCCTGGCCCGTCCACAGCCACCGGAAGTCGTGGTCGAGCCGGAGCGGCGTCGTGTCGACGAAGATCCGCCGCACGCGGTGGCGGCGGCCGGGAGGCTCGGGCTCGGTCACTCCCGGGACGGCGACGGGTCCGGGACCGCGACCGAGAGCCTTAGCGTGTGGCCGTGTGCGCCGAACGTTCCGGGGCCGGCCCCGCCGGAGCCCGTGAGGACCTCCAGCAGCCGACCCTCCGAGTCGGGCGGCTCGTGGACGACGGAGATCGTCTCGGCGATCGGGGCGATCATCGCGAAGAGGGCCGACCGGAGGGCGCGGCGATCGATCGGCCCGTCGCCGACCCAGCCCAGATCGACCGCGAACGTCCCGTCCGCCTCGGTCCTCGTGCCACGGATCGCGAGCGGTCCGGCCGCTGTCGCGTCGACGAGATGCGGCAGGAGGTGGGCCTCGGGCTCCTCGGCCACCCAGCCGTCGGCGTCCGCGACCCTCGCGAGGCCCTCGATCAGGGCCCGCCAGCCGCGCGCGTCGGCGACGCCGATCCCGCGCTCGTCGGTGTCCCAGCGGCGCGGGCGGTCCATCGTCGTCCGTCTCGTCGCGGCTAGGTGTCCCGGCCGTCGGCTCCGGCCAGGACCGCCTGGGCGGCCGCCAGCCGGGCCACCGGGACGCGGAACGGCGAGCAGGAGACGTAGTCGAGGCCGATCCGCTCGCACTTGAAGATCGAGTCGGGGTCCCCGCCGTGCTCGCCGCAGATCCCCAGCTCCAGGCCGGGCTTGGTGGAGCGGCCCTTGTCGACCGCCGTCTTCATCAGCCCGGCGACGGCGTCGTCGAGGGTCTGGAACGGGTTGACCGGCAGGATCCGGTCCTCGACGTACTTCAGGAGGAAGCCGCCCTCGGCGTCGTCGCGGCTGTAGCCGAACGTCATCTGGGTGAGGTCGTTCGTCCCGAAGCTGAAGAAGTCGGCCTCGCGGGCGATCTCGTCGGCCGTCAGGGCCCCCCGCGGGACCTCGATCATCGTCCCGAACTTGTAGTCGATGTCGACGCCGCCCGCGCCCTCGTGCACGGCCTTCGCCTCCGCCTCCAGGATCGCCCGCGTGGCGGCCAGCTCGTTCACGTGGCCGACGAGCGGGATCATGATCTTTGCGATCGGGTTGACGCCGGCCCGCTTGACCGCGATCTCCGCGTTGAGGATCGCGCGGGTCTGGATCTTCACGAAGTCCGGGATCATCAGGCCGAGCCGGCAGCCGCGCAGGCCCAGCATCGGGTTCTGCTCGTGGAGGCTCCGGATCGTCGCGAGGAGCTCCTTGTCCTCCTCGGAGGCGCCGCCGGCATCCTCCGCTCGCGTGACCTTCACGAGCTGCTCCTCGAGGTTCGGGAGGAACTCGTGGAG
>DATBGP010000053.1:0-6154 GCA_036557925.1 Candidatus Limnocylindrales bacterium
TCGCTCGTCCTGGTCTCCCCGAACGTCATGACGCGCCTCGCCGCCGACGAGCTCAAGGACGCGATGGTCACGCTCCATCCGCAGCCGGCGATGGAACACCTCCACCACCGGTTCCTCGCCGGTGACGGCTCGGGCAGCGACGCGATGATCGCCTTCGAGGCGACCGAGGTGGCGTCGACCCATCGATCGCGGACCCTCGTCCCGGTCCGGCCCGCCGAGCCGCTCGCCGGGCTCCCGGACCGCTCGCCGATCCCGCTCGCCGACAACGTCAGCGGCGGGGTCGCCGCCGTCCAGGCCGGCGCCGGTCGGGCGAAGGCGGCCGCCGGCGGGATGTTCGCGGGGATCTTCGCCCGGCTCCAGGACCTGATGCCCCATCGCCGGACGGCCTACCGGCGGGTCACCGCCGCGTCGACGAAGCGCGAGACCCAGCGCCGGGCCGCGGTCGCGGTCCTGGCGTTCGTCGTCGTGCTCGGCGGCCTCGCCGGTTTCGTCTACACGATCGGCGGCCAGGGCGTGAGCGGCCCCCTTGCGTCCGTCACCGCCGCCGAGGCGGCCCTCAAGACGATTCGCACGGACCTCAACCAGGTGTTCGCCCCGGGCGTGGACCTCGTCGAGGGCGACCCGGGCAAGGCGATGTCCCTCCTGAGCGACGCGTACCGGGCGGTCAGCGCCGCGGAGGACGCCCAGGTCCCGGCCACGACGCTCGACCCGCTCCGCAGCCAGGTCGAGGGCGGCCTGGACCGGCTGTTCCACGTGGTCCCCGTCGGCAGCGCGACGGTCCTCTCGTTCGCCGGCGCGAAGAACCCGTTCGACATCCAGTCGATGATCCTCGGTCCCGACGGGATGCCGTACGTGCTCGACAAGACCTCGGCCTCCGTCTACCGGATCGACCTCCGGACGAAGAAGGCGTCGGCCGTCTTCCGCCAGAAGACGAAGGCAGCCGGTGCGACGGAGGGGATCCCGAAGCTGCTCGCGACCGGCGGCCGCGACCTCCTGGTCGTCGACGACAAGAACGTCGTCTGGCGCTGGCGGGCCGCCGACAGCAAGGGCAACGGCACCACCCGGACCGTGAAGGTCGCCGGCGCGCCCGGCTGGGGCGACGACGTCGTCGCGGTCGGCACGTTCCTCCGGGACGCGACGGAGGGCCTCTACAACCTGTACGTTGTCGACCCGTCCGAGCAGAACATCCTGGCCTACACGCCGGCCCGCGACGGCAGCGGCTTCCCGGTGAGCCCGCAGGGCCGGCTGACCGTCGCCCGGGACGTCTCGAAGGTCGACAGCCTCCTGATCGACGGCGACATCTTCGTCGCGGACGGCGGCTCCATCGTCCGCTTCGTCGGCGGCAAGAGCGAAGGCTGGGAGACCCAGCCGCCCGGCTACACCGGCGACACCCGGGACGGCGACACGCTCCTGCGGAGCGCGCCGGACTACACGCTCATCGCCTCGGCCGCGGACAAGCGGACGGGCATTCTCTACGCCTGGGACAGGAACAACGCCCGGGTCGTGGCGTACGACAAGGCCCGTGGCACCTTCGTCGAGCAGTACCGGCTCGCCGGGGGCAACCCGAACCTGACGGACGTCCGGGGCATGTACGTCGTCCTCGGATCCGGCCCCGAGGCGCCTTCGACGCTCGTCTGGGCGACGAAGGACACCGTGCTGTCGGCGGTGCTCGAGGCCGTGCCCGACGACGCCACGCCGAGCGCGTCCGGCTCGCCGAAGCCCGGAGCCTCGGGCGTGACGGGTTCGCCGAAGCCGTCCGCCAAGGCATCCCCCAAGCCCTCGGCGAAGGCCTCGCCGAAGCGGTGACGGGCGGCGGTCCCCACCGCCCCGCCCGTGCCGGACCCGTGCGACACCGGTGATCCCCCTCCGCGACGCCAATCCCACGCGCCGGCCGCCGGTGATCACGATCGGGATCATCGCCGCGTGCGTGGTCGCGTTCGCCTACGAGCTCGGGACGCAGGCCAACGGCGGCGACGCCGCGCTCGACGATCTGTTCCGGGCGTACGGCCTCGTGCCGGCGACGCTCGTCGCCTCCGTGCAGTCGGGCGGGCCGAGCGCGATCCTCGGCGCGCTGCTCGTGCCGATCCTCACGAGCATGTTCCTGCATGGCGGCTGGATCCACCTGATCGGCAACATGCTCTACCTCTGGATCTTCGGGAACAACATCGAGGACCGCTTCGGCCGGGTCGGCTTCCTGCTGTTCTACCTGGCCGGCGGCGTCGCGGCCGCCGTGACCCAGGTCTGGATCGGCCCGACCTCGACCGTCCCGATCATCGGCGCCTCCGGCGCGATCGCGGCGGTCCTCGGCGCCTACCTCGTGCTGTACCCGCGCGCCCGCGTGCTCAGCCTGGTGTTCCTCGGCTTCTTCTACCAGCTGCTCCAGGTGCCGGCGCTGCTCGTCCTCGGCTTCTGGTTCGTCCTCCAGCTGATCGACGGCCTGGCGTCGCTCGGCGCCACCGCCTCGAACGGGGGCGTCGCGCTGTTCGAGCACATCGGCGGGTTCCTGATGGGCGTCGCCGTGGCACTGGTCATCCGGGCGATCGACGGCGCGCGGTCGGCGCGTCGAGCCGGACCGCTGGACGAGTTCCGCGTGGGATAATCCGGCCATGGCCAGCGAGGAGCCACGCTCGCGCGAAGGACTCGTCGAGATGGTGGTCGAGAGCGTGCGGGTCCACATGCTGTCGAGCCGTCACGTGGTGATCCTCAAGGAGACGGACCACGACCGCTACCTCCCGATCTGGATCGGGCCGTGGGAGGCGAGCGCGATCGCGATGAAGCTCCAGGGCCTGACGGCCGATCGGCCGCTCACGCACGACCTGTTCGCGAGCGCCCTCGAGAGCCTCGGCGTCCGGGTCGACCGCGTCGTGATCTCCACGCTCGCCGAGGAGACCTACCACGCCCGGCTCCTTCTCGAGCGGGACGGAACGATCTTCGAGATCGACTCGCGCCCGTCGGATGCGCTGGCCCTCGCGGTCCGCACCGGCGGGCGGATCTTCGCGAGCGAGACGGTGCTGGAGCAGGCCGCCCTCGGGAGCGACCTCAGCGGCGACGACGAGGAGGGCGGATCCGAGGGCACACCGCTTGAATCGACCGGCGAGAACGTCGTCGACCCGCGGCTCGACATCTTCCGGGACTTCGTGAACTCCCTCGACGTGGACCCCGAGACGGGCGAGGGCCGAACCCGCGGCCAAGGATCCTAGGCAAGCGACTGCGTTCGTCGCGCATGGGCGTCGTCCACGCGCGACAGCCCTAGGTCAAGCGGGGCGGCGTCTCGGGGAGCATCGCTTCGCCGCGGCGCATGGCGCGGTCCTTGTTCGCCCACAGCCGCAGGCGCAGGAACCAGAAGTCCTTCACCGCCCGGAACACGACCGACGGCTTCGCGCCGGTGGGCGAGCCGGCCGTCCGCGGATAGTGCGGGACGCCCACCTGGGCAATCGATCGGCCGGCGGCCTGGAGCTTGATCAGCAGCTCGGCGGAGAAGAACGCTCCGCCGGACTCCACCGCGATCCCCTCGAGCGCCTCGCGCCGGAAGAGCTTGCAGGCGCAGTCGACGTCGCGGACCTTCAGCCCGAAGAAGATCCGGTTCGCGAGCTTGTAGATCCGGGCATACGCCGTCCGGATGAACGGGTCGGCCCGCTTGATCCGGTAGCCCACCACCACGTCGGGCCGATCGCTCTCGGCCAGCCTCTCGATCAGCCGGCCCAGGTCGACGACCTGGAACTGGCGATCGCCGTCGGTGAATGCCACGTGCTCGTATCGGGAGCTCCGGAAGCCGGACCGCAGGGCGGCGCCGTAGCCATAGTTCGTGGGGTGATGGACCGCCCGGACGATCCCCGGGTTGGCCGCGGTGAGGTCGTCGGCGATCCGGCCGGTCGCGTCCTTCGAGCCGTCGTTGACGATGACGATCTCGTACGAGTCGGCGAGCGACGGCAGGGTCTCGAGCGCCTCCGCCACGAGCCCGGCGAGGTTCGCCTCCTCGTTGTGGGCCGGGAAGAAGTACGACAGGCGGGGGAGCCGGGCAGCCGGCGAGACGGAGGCGGGCGCGGGCGCCTCGGCGACCGCCGTCACAGGATCGCCGCGCACGGCGCCGGGGCGGGCGCGGAGCCGGGCTGGCCCTCGCCGCCCTCGACCGGCAGCACCCGGATCAGGTTGTTCGCCGTCGGCGCGTCGATCCGGATGAGCCGGTAGCGGCCCTCGAGCGACGGGAGCTCCCAGTCGCCGTTCCGGACCAGGTACACCGGGCGGGTGGGCAGGTAGAGGTTGATCACGTGGTCGAGCTCTCCCAGGTTGCAGTCGAGGCGGGTCCGATCGTCGATGATCGTGATGTCCGGGCGCTTGCCGTCGACGATCGTGGCATACCAGAGGGGCGTCGAGTAGCTCCACCAGGAGACGACCACCGCGTTCGGCTCGAGGATCGAGAGGACGTCGTCGGTCCAGCGCTGGGCGAACCGGTCGTTCGAACGGTCGACCGCCTGCGACCGGACGGGCAGGGCTGCGACGGTCGGCACGAGGAGGATCACGGCGGCGATCGCGAAGCCGAGGGCCTTCGTCACGCCCCGTGACGGGGCGGCGCTCGTCGGCGGGACCACGCCCGTGAGGTCCTGACGCTGGTCCGGCCCGACGATCGTCTGGATCACCGTTGCGCCGAGGATCGCGAGCCAGGTCCAGCACAGGAGCGCCGGGCCGATGTAGTAGCGGTCGATGGCGCCGTCCGGATAGACCGAGTTGAAGAAGCAGGTGATGACGAGCGTCGTCCCGCTCAGCAGGGCGTAGCGCGGCTGACGGACGGCGGTCACCACGAACGCGATCACGACGACCGGGGCGAGGACGCCGAGCTGAGCACCGGCCATGGCCATCAGGTCGTTGAGCCTGCCCGGGAGGTCCGCGAAGGGATCGGTCAGCCAGCCGTGGAACTGGGCGCCGAGCGTCACGTACCAGAACCCCGTCCAGGTGCTGGAGTCGGTGTAGACGAACGGCGCCCGGAACCAGCCGGCGCGGAGGACCATCTCGAACCGGACGAGGACCGTCGGGATCGCGAAGGCGAGGACGTTCGCGAGGACGAACCGGGGCCGGCGGAGGATGTCGGGCTCCACCGCCAGGACGAAGAGGACGATCGGCGGGCCCAGCAGCAGGGTCAACGAGTGGTTGCCGACCGAGAGCCCTACCACGACCGCGGCCGCGATGAGCCAGCGGTCGCGGCTCCGCCGGTCCGGGACCGGCTGCACGGTCGGATCCATGGCGCTGCCGCGCCACGACGGCTCCCAGCGCACGAGGAGCCAGAGGATGATCGCGAGCAGGGCGAAGTGGAGTGCGTGGGGATCCGCGTGCGTGCCGACCGCCCAGAGGATCGGCGTGAGCGCGATCCCGATCCCCGCCGCGACGCCGAGGGTGACCGAGCCGCTCAGGCGCCGGGCGAGGTCGACCGTGAAGGCCGCCCCGGTCGCGACGAGGATCGCCGAGAGGACGTTCATCCGGAGCGCGGGCTCGCCGAGCGGCTGCAGCAGGACCGAGGCGAGCCAGCCGACGAGCACGTAGGTCGGATAGCCGGTCGGGTGGGCCGTGCCCATGACCGGCAGGACCGTCTGGAACTCCGCCGTGTCCCAGAAGCCGATGCCGGGCATCAGCCGCCAGAGCGAGACCGCCAGGGCCAGCACGCCGACGCCGATCGCGCCGATCCACGCGGCGACGGCCCGCCAGTCGCGGGCATCCTCGCGAAGGGTGGGATCGTCGAGGTCGGCGGCCGGGGCGAGGTCGCCGGGCCGCGTCGTCGTCGCGTCGGACACGCCGGCGCTCACCAGCCGAGCGCGTCGCCCCAGACGACGCCCCAGAAGTTCACGGCGACGGACACGACCACGAGCAGCACCGACGCCCCGAGCGCGAGGCGGGCCGTGATCGCCCACGAGCCCGGCTTCCCGGCCCACGCCGCAACCCGCTCCAGCCCGAACGCGACCAGGAGGAGGGCCCACGGCACGAAGTCGTTGCTGAACCGGTAGCCGAACTGGACCCAGCCCTGGCTGAAGTGCATGAGGTTCACGACGGCGATGACGAGGACGGCGATCGCGGAGCCCGTGACGAGCCGGCTGCGGCCATAGCCCCAGCGCAGCGCGGGAAGGATCAGGAGATAGGCGGGACTGGTCAGGAGGATGCTCATTCC
>DATBGP010000054.1:0-10958 GCA_036557925.1 Candidatus Limnocylindrales bacterium
GGCCCGTTCGGGTCGGCGTAGAGGAGCTGGTACTGCGCCTTCCGGAGGCGCGGGTCGACGTCGACGAGCGAATCGATCCGGCGGACCCGGGGGTCGGCGGCGAGGCGTCGCGAATAGTCGTAGAGAGCCGAGACATTTTCCGGCGAGGTTGCCGGGCCGGTCGTCCGGATCGCGAGGACGATCGGGGCGAACTCGCCCTCGCCGAACGCGTCGGCGAGCCGGTCGAAGGCGGCTCGGGACGGGACCTCGGGCGGGAGGATCGTCGAGTCCGGGGCGTTGAACCGGACGTGGAGGAACGGGGCGCCGAGGACGAAGAGCACGGCCAAAGTCGGGATGAGGACCGCGACGGGGCGCCGCATCACCGCCCGGGCGAGCCGTGCCCATGGCCCGTTCGGGTCGTCGCGCGGGACTACCTGCCGGACGGCCAGCGCGTCGATCCGCGTGCCGACGATGGCGAGGATCGCGGGCAGCAGCGTCAGGGCGGAGGACGCCGCCAGCAGCACGACGAAGGCCCCCGCGATCCCGACCGAGCGGAGGATCATGAACTCGAAGAGCACGAGCCCGGCGAGCCCGAGCAGGACCGTGAGCCCGGAGAAGAACACGGCCCGCCCGGCCGTCGCGACGGTGACCTCCACGGCCTCCGCCACGCGCCGTTCGGGCGCAAGCGAGGCCCGGAGGGCCAGCTCCTCGCGGAAGCGGCTCGTGAGGAGCAGCGAGTAGTCGACCCCGAGGCCCAGACCGAGAAGCGTGGCGAGGTTCAGCACGAAGATGCTCATCGGGGTGAGGCCGGCCACGATGAAGATCGCGGCCAGGGCGACGACCACCGCCGCGCCGCCGACGACCAGCGGGACGAAGGCGGCGAAGAGCGAGCCGAACACGATCAGGAGCGCGATCGCCGCCAGCGGCAAGGACACGATCTCGCTCCGGCGGAGGTCCGATTCGGACACGCTCTGGACGTCGCCGTAGAACGCGGGCCCGCCGGCGAGCTGGACCTCCATGCCGGCCGCCGGAGGCGGTTGGCCCAGGCGCTGGCGGATCCCGGGCAAGGCCTCGGGCGAGTCGTCTGGCGGGATCGACAGGAAGACGACGTCGTACGCGGTGTGGCCGTCCGCCGAGACCTGTCGCGGGGCGAGCGTGTGGGGCAGGACGCGGACGACGCCGGGCGCTTCGCCGACGTGGGCGATCGCTGCCGCGGCGGGCCCTTCGAATGCGGGCGTCCCGGCCGTCGCGGTATCGCTGTGGAGGACCACGACGACCGCCGACGGCGGCGTGTCGAGCTCGTCCTGGAGGAGCGTCTTCGCCCGCGCCGATTCGAGGTCGTCGAGGATGAACCCGCCGGCCCGAAGCACCCCCACGACCTGTGGCGCGAGGGGGATCGAGGCCAGGAGGATCAGGGCCCAGACGCCGACGATCCACCAGCGCCGTCGAACCGCGAGGCGGCCGAGTCGGGAGAAGGAATCGTGGCCGCCGGCGGCACCCGGCGGGGCCGCGGATTCCGGCGCAGCGTCGACCGCGGTACGCCGTATGGGGGAGGTCGTCATGACGATCGCCATGCTATACAGCGAACGGGGATCGGGGGTCCGGGGACGAGGGAGACGGGACGATCGAAGCCTCGTTGTGCGACCAGGCGGCCGACGCCGATCCAGCGGTCTCCGGACCGGACTGGCCGTCGATCCGGGCGTGGGCGGAAGACCTCGCCGGCACGGTCGCGATCGACCAGCCCTCGCAGCACGTCGCGATCTTCGTCCACGACGCCGGCGCCGACCGGCTGCGCCTCGTCGCCCAGGTCTGGGGCGCGGGCGAGGACACGGGCGAGGTCGTGGTCGGCAAGTGGACGATCCCGGTCCATGGCTCGGTCACGGGCCGGGTCTATCGGACCGGTTCCTCGGCCCTCTGCGCGGATGTCAGCCTGGACCCGGAGTACCGGACGTTCCCGGGCGGCCGCAGCCGCTCCTCGCTGACGATCCCGGTCGAGGACGACGGCGTGGTCCTCGCCGTCGTCAACGTCGAGGCGCCCTGGATCGGCGCGTTCTCGATCCGTGACCACGACGCCCTGCGCGCCGCGGCCACGATCGCCGCAAGGTCCTTCCCGGGGCCGCGCCGCTAGAGCTCGGCGACCGCGGGCCGGCCGCGCATCCAGGCGAGCTCGGTGTCGACCATGAACCGGGCGCCCCACGATTGGCCCGCGACGTCCCAGTCGCGGAAGCCCCGGACGAGGTTCACCAGCCCGTCGACGGCCGCCCGGTCGGGACGCTCGACCACGGCCTCGATGGCGGCAGTGAGCCCGCCCGGCTGGTCCGGCACCTCGCGGAGGGCCCGGAGGAGCCACTTGAAGCCGGGGTAGAGGACGGCGTTGTGGGCGAGGATCAGGCGGCCCGCGAACAGGACGACGTTCGGTGCCGCAAGCGCCCGGACATAGGCGTTCGCGGATCGATCGCCCTCGCTGAACATCCACTGCCAGTACTCGAGCTGGGCGTGGAACGCCCGGATCCGGTCGGCCTGCTCCGCGGTCGGGTACCGGGCTGCTGCCGCGCAGGCTTCCTCGAGCCCGTCGATCCTCGACCACGCGACCCGGACGCCCGCGAACGCGAACCGGGCGGTCTCGCTGCCTCGCGCGGCGACGTCGCGGATGAACGCCAACGAGGTGTACTTCGAGTCGACGTAGCCGCCCTCGTAGGTCGGGCTCTCGAGATCGAGCTCCGTGACGTCGCCGGTCGCGAGCCGCTGCTCCCAGTCCGCGTCGTCGATGACGATCAGCAGGTCGACGTCCGAGGTCTCGCTCGCGAACCCGTGGGCGATCGAGCCGCCGACGAGGACCGCGAGCACGTCATCGCGCTCGCGGAGCCGAGCCGCCGCCCGGTCGATCGTCGCGCGGTGGTGGTCATGCACGTGGTGTTCCCTCTGCTAGCATCGCCGTGGACGTTCGCCTGACTGAGCGAGGACCCGGTGCAGCTCTTCACGATCTTCTTCTCGCGACCGGTCGAGTTCGGCGCCGCGACCCTGATCACGGTCGTGATGCTGCTGATCTTCCTCCGCTCCGCGATGAGCGCCGAGGGTCCGTCCACGCTCAGTCGCGTGATGTCGAGGCCCACGACGAAGTTCGTCTTCGGGTTCGCCTTCATCGCCTGGGCGGTGCTCTTCGGGATCGGCCTGCAGCTCGTCCCCCACGAGGGCGCGAACTCCCCGTACGGTGGCCTCGGCCTGATCGCCCTCTTCGTCGGCTTCTTCATCATGATGGGCTTCCTCTGGTCCGTGATCGGGGAATAGCCACCGTGGCCCCGGCGGCCAGGGCGACGATCCACGTCGAGATCCACGGGGTCGACCTGCCGGGCAGGAGCTGCGGGCCACGGCCCGGCGGCGGAACCTACGAGGACATCCACGTCGGGCTGAAGCGCGGCAACGACACGATCGAGCTCGTCGCCGGCGACGCACCCGACGCGACGTGGCAGATGGACGTGACCGTCCGCGAGACGGATGCCGGTCGCGATTTCGGCGGACCGTTCATCAGCGGGCATCGCGACGATCGGCATCTCGGCCTGCGCTGGCTCGGCCGCGGACCGGCCGGGAGCGCCGAGGTCTTCCGCGGGGCCAAGCTGCGGATGATCGACGTCGAGCCGACGCTGGTCGACCAGGCCCTGGCCACCGGCCGGATGCTGGTCGGGACGGTGGTCCTGACCGACGAGCACGGCTGGCCGCGCTGCGCGCGCGTTCGACCGCCCGCGATCGGCTGGTCGATCGACCGCTCCTGACGAAGCGGTTTCGTCCACGGAACCGGGTGGACGCCCCGGTCGTCGGTCGACGCGGCCGGACGGGTGGTCGGGCACCGCTGGGGCACGGGACCTTCGGGCGGCTGGACCCGCCGGAGCGACTGGCGCTATGATCCCGGAACTTGCAGGCTGCATAGGATTTATGCGCCCGGCACCCTGGAAGCGCACGATCCGCAGATCGCCGGAGGCCACATCCGAGTTGGACGCCCACGAGATCCAGGCAGCGGTCTCCCACGGGGAGGCCCAGCGCGCGCTCGCCGAGGCGCCGTTCGTGAACCGGCGCGATCCGGCGAAGCTGCTTGGCCCGGACGGCCGGCCGGCGGTCAGCCGCCGCGCCCCGATCTACGAGGACGTTCCCGACGAGAAGTGGAACGACTGGCGCTGGCAGCTCAGCCACCGCGTCAACGATCTCGAGGAGATCGAGCGGATCCTCAACCTGACCGACGAGGAGCGCGCCGGCCTCTCCGCGCCCGACAAGTTCCGGGTCGACATCACGCCCTACTTCATCAGCCTGATCGACCCGGACGACCCGGACGACCCGATCCGCCGCCAGGTCATCCCGCTCGGCCGCGAGCAGCAGGCCTTCACCGCGATGATGGAGGACTCCCTGGCCGAGGACCGCCACTCGCCGGTGCCCGGGCTCGTCCATCGCTACCCGGACCGGGTGCTGATGCTGGTCACGACCCAGTGCGCGTCCTACTGCCGCTACTGCACGCGGTCGCGGATCGTGGGCGACCCGACCCAGAACTTCAACTCGCGCGACCACGAGGCCCAGCTGGAGTACCTGCGGCGCACCCCCCAGGTCCGCGACGTCCTGATCTCGGGCGGCGACGGCCTGACCCTGGCCCCGAAGCTCTTCGAGAAGATCCTTCGCGGCATCCGCGAGATCCCCCACATCGAGATCATCCGGATCGGGTCCCGGGTGCCGGTGTTCCTGCCGCAGCGGATCGACGACGAGCTCTGCGCGATGCTCGAGCAGTACCACCCGCTCTGGATCAACCTCCACTTCAACCACCCGAACGAGATCACGCCCGAGGTCTCGCGCGCCGTCGACAAGCTGACGAAGGCCGGGCTGCCGGTCGGCAACCAGTCGGTGCTGCTGGCGGGCGTCAACGACTGTGTGCACATCCAGCGGGCACTGGTCCAAAAGCTGGTCGAGAACCGGATCCGGCCGTACTACCTCTACCAGTGCGACCTGGTGGAGGGGTCGGGCCACTTCCGGACGCCGGTGGGGAAGGGCCTCGAGATCATGGAGGGGCTCCGCGGCCACACCTCCGGCTACGCGGTGCCGACGTACGTGATCGACGCGCCCGGCGGCGGCGGCAAGATCCCGGTGATGCCGAACTACCTGATCTCGTACTCGGACCACAAGGTCGTGCTCCGGAACTACGAGGGCTACATCACGACCTACGAGGAACCGCCGACCTACAACCGTCACGACGAATCGACCTGCCGGTTCTGCCGGTCGCAGCGCTCCGAGCCGGGCCAGTCCGGCGTGCTGGGGCTGCTCGAGGGCGAGCGGATGTGGATCGAGCCGTCCGGCTTCTCCGAGACGCACTCCCGCGGGAACACCGAGGCGCATCGGCTGCAGGACCCGTCGAAGTGGGTGCCGTTCGGCGTGGGCGCGATCGAGGGTTCGTCCTCACCGGCCCTTCGGGTGCTCCAGCCGGGCGACGCGCCGGCGGGGCCGGAGCCCGGCGACTCCGAGCGGGCCCGGCCGGAATCCGCCGACTCCCGGCCGGCCGGCCCCGACCACGGCCCCGATTACGGCCCCGGCGAGGAGCCCCGCCCGCGCGACGGAGAGCCAACCGGCTCGGCCCACGGAGAGCTGCTCTAACCTCGGTTCGCCACGTCGCGACGATGGCGTGACGACGTCCGGCCACGATCGCCACCTCGAGCGTCGGCGGAGGGTTCGATGGATTGCGTCCTGGAGCGCATCGATGCCTGGCTGGCTGCCGGACTGATCGACTCGGCGACCGCGGAGCGCCTGCGGTCGGCCGAGGCTGCCGACGACGACCATCACGCCACCAAGGAGCCGACGACGGCCGGTCCAGCCGCCGGTCCCGCAGCGGCTGCTGCCGCCGCGAGCACCTTCTTCGGTCCGCAACCGACGATCGTCGAGGTGTTCGCCTACCTGGGTGCCGGGTTCTTCATCGGGGCGTGGGGAGCGTTCCTCGCCAGGCTGGCCGGCACGGACACGCGGACGCCGATCCTGGCCGCCGGCGCGGCGCTCGTCGCGGCCGTCCTGATCGCGGTCGCGCTTCGACTGCGTGGCGGGACCGCCCGTCAGCGCCGGGGTGCGGGCGCCGCGCTCCTCGCTGCGTCGTGGGCGGCCGCGATCGCGGGGTTCGCGCTCGCGGACGTCGTCGGGCTCGAGCTCGGCCCCGAGACCCAGGTGTTCGCGTTCGGGTTCGCGCTCGCGGTGGCCGTGCTCGGCCGATGGATGCTGCCGGCACTGACGACGCAGTTCGGCCTCCTCACCGCGATCACCGGGCTGGCGGGCGGGATCTTCTCGCTCGTCGACCGGCGGCTCAATCCGTGCTGCGGGGTCGAGCCGTTCGTCGACAATCCCTGGACGACGGTCATCCTGCCCGCGGTCGGCTGGCTGGTCGTGGCCGTTCTGATCGGTGCGATCGGCCTTCGTGAGGCTCGTGCGACGGATGCGCCCGCCCAGCGCCGCGCGGCCCTGACCCGCCTCTGGGCCGGACTCGTCGCCGTCGCCGGCCTCGCGACGGCCGTCACCCGCAGCGGCTCACTCGAAACGGGCGACTATGGCCGGATCATCGAGCCGTGGATCGGTGAGCTGGCGCTGGCGATCCTCGCGATCGTCCTGCTCGAGCGGGCGTTCCGGCGGAACAGCGCCGCGTATCTTGCGGCGGCTGCGCTCGCCGTCGTGATCGCACTGACCGACTTCAACTTCCGCTACCTGAGTGAGTCGACGGACATCGGCCTGCTGATCGAGGGCGCGATCCTGCTCGCCGTCGGGTTGGGCGCGGAACGGCTCCGAAGGCGCCTCGATCGCGACGCGGATCCGGCGGACGGGGACGACCCGGCCTCGGCCGGTGCGCCCGCCTAGAGGTTCCCTGCGGCTCGCGACCCAGGCAGGTTGGTCTGGACGCTTCGAAGTGACGGGCGGTCGGATGACCCCCGCCAGTCCATGGACCTCGTCCTGGAGCGACCCGATGTGACCGTCCTCGTGGAGATCTGGAACCGGCTCGACGATCTCGGGGCGGCAGTCCGGTCCAGCGATCGCAAGATGGCCAAGATCTTGGAGCGAGCGCCCGGAGCCCAGAGGGTGGCGAGCTGCTGAGCACTCATCGACACGGCGGCGAACCGCGAGATCGTGCGCCGGTTTCCGGCGATGGTGCGCGCACGATTCGGCGGCTCGTCGTCCGGATGGATCCGGACCCTCCTCACGGGAGCACCGCCTGCGACGCGGCCGGGCCTCGTCTGGATCGACCCACGCGTCGGCAGACTCCGGGCCGTTCGACTCCGTGGCGCCGCCTAGTTCAGGCGGCCCGCGAAGATCCCGATCACCTGGCGCACGTCGGGCACGTCGTGGGCGTCCGGGCGCTCGTCGAGGTAGCGGCGCAGCGCGGCGAGCGCCTCGTTGAACCGGCCCATCCGGCCGAGGAGCAGGCCACGATCGCGGCCGTGTTCGGGGTCGGTCGGCTCGAGGACGAGGAGGAGATCGATCGCGTCGACGGCGGCCGGCCAGTCGCGCCGGGCGAGATGCGACGTCCGCAGGTTGCGGAGGACGCGGGCGAGGATCTGCCGGCGACCCACCGGTCGGAGCATGCCGGCGTGCAGCAGCACGCCCTCGCCGACGGAGCGGCGGAGGAGCGCCTGGCAGTCGTCGGCGGTGAGCGGCCGGCCGCCGTCGGCCGGGTCGAACAGCATCCCGTCCGGGCCGCCGACGATGAAGTGGCCGGGCAGCCCGATCCCCACCAGCGGCAGCCCGATCCGCAAGGCCACCTCGAGCTCGACGATCGCGAGGCTGATCGGCAGGCCGATCCGCCGGGCGAGGACCTCGTCGAGGCGGCTGTTCGATGGATCGCCGAACTCCGCGGCCGTCGGGCCGCGGAACCGGCCCTCGCGATAGAGCACGTCGTGGAGCCGCGCCGCGACCACCTCGTCCGGGTCGCCCGCGTCGACCAGGATCCGGACGCGCTCGGCAAGGCGATCGAGCCGGTCGAGCGACTCCGTCTCGTCGATCGGCGGCCGGCCGTGACCTGCGACGATCAGGGCCCCGACCGCGAGGTCGATCTCCGCCTCGGGCCGGGCAACGAGCCGCGCGAACCGCGCGCGACTCGCCGCGCGCTGGTCGTCGATGAGCGGGCGACCGTCGGCCATCCGCGGATTCTAGATCGGCCCCGCGCGGGAGCAACCGGTTTGAGGTACCCCGCCGTCTCCCGATGGGGCGCCGTCCCGATGGCAGGACGCGGCCGGTCGCCGAGTCTGCTGACACCGGACGCCCCGTCCGGCCGAAGCGGAGATCGATCGATGAAAGCCCTCAGCTACCTCCTCGGCGCCCGCGCCATCGACACCGCGATGTCCTCGGACCGGCAGCGTCTCCCGACGGAGCCGCCGTTCCTCCCCATCGCCTCCACATCCGACACCGCGAGCGCCTGGCGCCGCTGGGCGGCCGAGGGTCGCAGGGACACCGCCGCGCCGGCAGACGCCCGGGGCACGGCGATCCATCCGGCGCCCGCGAAGCGACGTGCGGTCAGCCGCCGCACGTTCGGCGACGCCGCCTGACGGCTGGAGAGCGCGAGGCTGATCGGGCCGAACGGCCCTTGAACGCACGAGATTCGCGGCTTCGAGCCCCGGAATCGCGCCGGATCGGAGGGTTTCCCCGTCGATCCCGCGACCTGCTCGTCGTACGATCCCCGGCGTGGGGACGCGGTCGAGCCCGATCACCGTGGGCCGGGATGACGAGCTGGCCCGGATCGACGACGCCCGCGACCGCGCCGCCCGCGGCGTGCCCGTGCTCGTCTTCATCCGCGGTGAGGCCGGGATCGGCAAGTCGCGGCTCGTCGCCGAGGCGATCGATCGGGCCCGGGCCGCCGGCTCGCTCGTGCTCCACGGCGCGTGCCTCGAGATGGACGGCCAGGGCCTGCCCTACCTGCCGCTCGTGGAGGCGCTCCGGATCTTCATCCGCTCCACGCCCGCGCCGCGCGTCGTGGAGGTCCTCGGGCCGGCGATGGACGACCTCCGGCCGCTGATCCCCGAGGTCGCCGCCCTGGTCGGTGGCGAGGCGCCAACCGACCCGGCGGAAGCGGCCGGCGATCGGGCCCGGCTGTTCGAGCGCCTGCTCGGTGCGTTCGGCCGGATGGGCGCCGAAGCGCCACTCCTCGCCGTGGTCGAGGACGTCCAGTGGATCGACCCGGCGACGCACGACCTGATCACGTTCCTCGTCCGGAACGTCACGACCGAGCACATCGTCGCGATCCTCACGTGCCGGACCGACGACCTCGGGCCCGGCCACCCGGTCCTCGCCTGGCTCGCCGAGCTCGGCCGGGCGCCCGGAGCCACGCGGATCGACCTCGAACGGCTGACCCGCGCGGACGTCGAGCGGCAGCTCGCGGCGATCCACGACGAGCCGGTGTCGATCGACCTCGCCCGGTCGATCTGGGAGCGCTCCGGCGGCCACCCGATGTTCGCCGAGGAGCTCCTCGCGGTGACCGACGACCCGACCGAGGACGACGCGATCCCGCCGTCGCTCGTCGACATCCTGATGACGCGGGTGACGCGTCTCGACGACCGCGTCCTGCCGGTCGTCCGGGCCCTGGCGGTCGCCGGGCGACCGGGCGACGAGCGGCTGCTGGGCCCGGTCCTCGATCGATCGGCCGGCGAGGTCGGCGCCGCGTTCCGCGAGGCTGCCGCCCGGGGTGTGCTCACGACGCTGCCGGACGGCCGGCACGAGTTCCGTCACGAGCTGCTCCGGGAGATCGTCGAGCGGGACCTGTCTTTCGGGGAGCGGCGCGACCTGCACGAGGCTCTCGCCCGGCGCCTCGAGGAGCGGCCGGACCTCGCCGACGACCGGCCGGCCGCGGCGACGTCCGAGCTCGCCCGCCACTGGGCGGGCGCCGACCGGCCGCCGGAGGCCTACCGCGCCGCCCTCTCCGCGGCGGCCGCCGCCGAGACGATCAACGCCTTCGCCGACGCCCACCGCCAGCTCGAGCGCGCGATGGAGCTGGAGCCGCGACTGCCCGGCGACGTCCGGCCGACGCCGGCGGACCGCCTCGCCACCCGCCAGCGAGCGGCCACGATGGCCGACCTCGCCGGAGACCGCGAGCGCGCCCTCGAGCTCGTCCACGAGGCCCTCGAGCTGGCTGAGCCCGCGAACGACCCGATGGTCACCGGACCGCTCCATTCGCGGCTCGCCTTCCTGATGTGGGCCGGCGGCGACAGCGAGGAGGCGCTGGTCGAGCATCGGCGGGCCGTGGAGCTCGTGCCCGCCGATCCGCCCACGGTCGAACGGGCGGCCGTGCTCGGCGGACTGGGCGGCGCGCTGATGGGCCTGGGCCGGTGGGCCGAGTCGCGACCCATCTGCATGGCCGCGATCGACTGTGCCCGGGCTGCCGGCGCGGTGGTGGAGGAGAGCCGGGCCCGGACGATGCTCGGGTCCGACCTCGTCGCTCTCGGCGAGCTGGACGCCGGCCTCGAGGAGCTGCGCGAGGCGCATCGCCTCGCCGGCCACGAGCCGTCGGAGCTGACCGTGGTGACCGGCTACAACCTGGCCCTGAACCTCCTGGCGACCGATCGGCTGGAGGAGGCCAGGGACGTCGCCGTCGAGGCCCAGGAGATCGCCCGGATCGGCGGCCTCGAGCGCCGCTACGGGATGGAGCTGGCAGCGCTCGTCGGCGACATCCTCCTGCGGCTCGGTCGCTGGGACGACGCCGATCGCGTCACCGCGGTGGGTCTCGCCCTGGACCAGCGCCGGCGCGGGACGCCGTATCTGGCGGTGGTCCGGTCTCGGCTGCTCGCGAGGCGCGGGGAGATCGCCGAGGCGATGGAGCGGCTGGAGGCGATCGACCTCGAGCGGCTCGAGCCGGATCTCGCCGTCTCCCACGCGATCGCCGTCGCGGAGGCCGCGCTCCTCGGCGGGCAGCCGGCAGCGTCGCTGGATGCCGTGGATCGGGGGATGGCGGCCGCGATCGAGTCGGGCGACCGCGTCTGGAGCGCTCC
>DATBGP010000055.1:0-2411 GCA_036557925.1 Candidatus Limnocylindrales bacterium
AGAAGGAGGGACCCACGACCGTCGGCGCGATTCCGTCGGCGACGACCAGCGTCACCCGCACCGAGCGCTTCAGGCCCTGGCCTTCCCCGGTCACGACGAGCGGGTACGAGCCCGGCTTGACCGCGGCCGCGTCGGTCGTGACGTGCATCGTCGCGGCGGTGGAGGTCGTGGGGCTCTCGTCGAAGGCGGCCGTCGCGCCGGACGGCAGGCCGCTGACGTTCAGCTCGACCGAGGACGTGAAGTTCGTCCGGACGATGCCGACCGTGGCCGCCGCGGCGGTCCGGCCCTGCTTCACCTGGCTGCCCGACGTGGCGGTCAGCCGGAACGCCGAGTAGGCCTGGGTCAGCAGGTCGGCGCCGTTGAACCTGTCGAGGTCGACGCAGCCGGAGATCCCGGACACCGTCCCGCAGTTCGAGTACTGCCAGAACGTCCAGCCGCGACCGCCCCAGTTCGAAGCGGGCACGCTCGGGGCGCTCACGCCCCAGTGGGCGATCCAGAGCGTCCGGTAGCCGGCGTCGGCGAAGGCGCGGGTGTCGCCCATGTACTTCTTCCAGAAGGCCGGGCTGACGTAGATCATCGGCCGGATGCCGATCCGGGTCGTGACCCGGGCCATGAACGAGCTCACCCACGACTGGAGCGCGGCCACCGAGAGGCCGCCGCTGTCCTCGAGGTCGAGGGCCGGGATCAGGTCCTTCACCCCGAGCGACATCGTGTCGGCGAAGTGGTCGGCCTCCTCGACGGCGTCGTTCGCCGATGCGTCCGGCCGGGCGAAGTGATAGGCCCCGGTCCAGATCCCGGCGGCCTGCGCCTGGGATCGGTTCGTGGCGTAGTGGTCGTCGACGAAGTCGATGTCCTCGCTCGCCTTGATGATCGCGAACTTCTTGCCGGCGGCCGCGACCTTCGGCCAGTTGATCGTGCCCTGCCAGTGGCTGACGTCGATCCCCTCGAGGGTCGTGGCGGCGGCGGCCGTCGCGGGCGCGGCGTCACGCGACACGGGTGCGGGAGCGGCGGCGACGGCGACGGGAGCGATCGACGCCAGCACGAGCACGGCGACGACCGAGGCGGCGAGACGGGGCATCGCGGGCCTCCCGCGCTCGCCTGACCGGGGCTCCGACGTCCGGACGACGGGATCGACGGACGGGCGGAAACGGACGGCTGGCGAGCGGACGGTCACGGTCGGCAGATCTCCGAAACGACGGGTGGGGCGGAGACCTCGACCTTCCCAAGGGTAGGGCACGCGATCAATAGGCAGATCGGAACGAGGAGGTCCCGACGTCCGTGGTACGTTCGGGGGAGTCTGGTGTAGTCCCGCGGCCGCCCGCGGGCTGGGACCCGCGACGCCGGCTCAGCCGGTCAGGAAGAGTCGCAGGGTCACCCCGAGGAGCACCGCCGCGGCGACTGCCAGCCATGCGTCGCGGCGACGGCGCGACGTCGAGCCGTCGCGAGCCGGGCGACCGCCCAACCACCAGCCCAGCGGCAGCGTGACGACGGCCGCGAAGCCGTAGAGCAGGTGGAGCTGGTCGATCGGCCGGCTGCCCGTCGCGTACAGCAGAACGCCGATCGCGACGTTCAGGGCCGCCGTGGCCTCGATCGCCAACAGCAGGCGATCGACCGCGAAGCGGTGGTCGCGCCGGTCTCCGGATCGGCGAGCTGCCAGCCAGGACCAGGCGGCCAGGCCGAGCAGCGTCGCGCCACTCGCGGCGATCGCCCACGCAACGGCCAGATGCGCGACGGTCACCCCGGGCCTCCCCCGGGATCGCTGGACGGGTCCGGCGCCATCGGCGCAGGATAGGCCCGGAGGATCCGTGCGGCGCCACACCCGCGTCGCGGTCCGGACGCAGGGTGGGGTCATGCCCGATCGTCGTGCCGTCGGAGGGCTGTCCGCGATCGTCGCCGTCGGCGTGCTGGGCTGGGCGGCCACGCTCGGACCGTTCGTGGCGGCCGCCGTCCCGACGCCTCCGAAGCCCGAGGCCGGCCCCGGAGGCCAGGTCACGAACCTGAGCCGCGGCGGGGAGCTCTTCCAGACGAGCTGCGCGTCCTGCCACGGGCAGCAGGGCCAGGGAACGCCGAACGGGCCACCCCTGACGAACGCCGGCGCGGCGTCGGCCGACTTCATGCTCCGGACGGGGCGGATGCCCCAGCCGGCACCGAACACGAGCGTCCGCCGGCCGAACCCGGCCTTCTCCGAGCAGGACATCCAGGACCTCGTCGCGTTCGTCGCCTCGCTCGGCGCGGGGCCGCCGATCCCGAACGTCCAGGTCTCCGCGACCACGGACACCGCGGCCGGTCGCGCGGCCTACATCGCGACGTGCGCCGCGTGTCACGGAGCCGGTGCCAGTGGCGACGCCGTGGGCGGCGGCGCCTTCGCGCCGAGCCTCCACGCGACGGCGCCCACGCAGGTCGGTGAAGCG
>DATBGP010000056.1:0-2344 GCA_036557925.1 Candidatus Limnocylindrales bacterium
GCCGCAGCGTTCGACCGATCACCATCGATCACACCGCGAAGGACCCGCTCGCCTCATGCTCGACCGCTTCCTCGGCCTCTTCTCCCGCGACATCGGGATCGATCTCGGGACCGCGAACACGCTGGTCCACGTCCGGGATCGAGGGATCGTGATGAGCGAGCCGTCGGTGGTGGCGATCGACGCGAAGACGAAGCAGGTCCTCGCGATCGGGGCGGAGGCCAAGCGGATGGTCGGCCGGACGCCCGCGAGCATCGTCGCGATCCGCCCGCTCCGGGACGGCGTCATCAGCGACTTCGACGTGACCGAGCAGATGATCAAGTACTTCGTGAAGCGGGTCCACGATCGGGTCGGCATGATCCCGCGGCCGCGGATGCTGCTCGGGATCCCGTCGGGCGTCACGGAGGTCGAGAAGCGAGCCGTCCGCGATGCGGCGCTCAACGCCGGCGCCCGCTGGGCTCGCCTGATCGAGGAGCCGATGGCGGCCGCGATCGGTGCCGGGCTGCCGGTCAGCGAGCCGTCCGGGAGCCTCGTCGTCGACATCGGCGGCGGCACGACCGAGGTGGCCGTGATCTCGCTCGGCGGCATCGTCGTCTCGCGCTCGATCCGGATCGGCGGCGACGAGATGGACCAGGACATCGTCACGTTCGCCCGCCGCGAGTACAACCTGTTCCTCGGCGAGCGGACGGCCGAGGACATCAAGATCGCGATCGGCTCGGCCTATCCCGGCGACTGGGACGCCCAGCGCGTGAGCCTCCGAGGCCGGGACCTTCTGACGGGCCTGCCGCGGAGCGTCGAGGTGGGCGCGGACCAGATCCGCGAGGCGATCGAGCCGTCCGTCGTCCAGATCGTCGACACGATCAAGGACACGATCGAGGAGACTCCGCCGGAGCTCGTGGCCGACATCATGGACCAGGGGATCGTGATCGCCGGCGGCGGGGCGCTCCTGGCCGGCCTGGACCGCCGGGTGGCCGACGCGACCCAGATGCCGGTCCACGTCGCGGACGACCCGCTGACGTGCGTCGCCCGCGGGACCGGGGTCGTCCTCCAGGAGCTCGACAAGATGGACCGGGTCCTCGTCGCCGACACCTACGCCCGCCCGCCGCGCTGAGGCGCGGTCGTGGGGCCCGGTTGGACATCGTCGTAGGCTGAGCCCGTCATGACCTCCATGCTCGCGACCCGCGGCGCCCGCCGCCGCGCCGTCGCCTTCACCGCGCTCCTCGCCTCGAGCCTGATCCTCATGGCGATCTCCTCGAGCCCGGTGATCACCGAGTTCCAGAACGCGATGGGCTTCGCCCTGCGCCCCGTGCAGGGCGCGATCCACGACGTGGCCGACAGCGTCGCCGGTGCCTTCGCCGCGATCGGCGAGATCGACCGGCTCCACACCGACAACGCCGCCCTCCGTCGCGAGAACGAGCGGCTGACGGCGGACAACACCCGGGCCCAGGCGCTCGAGCAGGAGAACGAGCAGCTCTCGACCCTGCTCCAGCTGAAGAGCTCGTTCTCGTACGAGACGGCGGCCGCCGAGATCATCGCCCGGGAGTCGAGCGAGGTCCGCCGCTCGGTGACGATCTCGAAGGGCTCCGACGCCGGCATCGAGAAGGGCGACGTCGTGATCGCCGCCGGTGGCGCGCTCGTGGGCCGGGTGAGCGACGTCGGGCCGAACTTCTCGATCGTGACCCTGATCAGCGACCGCAGCTCCACGGTCATCGGCCAGACCGAGACGAACGCCGCGACCGGCGACGTGACCGGCCAGCTCGGCGGCGCGCTGATCATGCAGAACATCGATTCGACCGAGACCGTCCAGCCCGGTGAGCAGGTCCTGACCGCGGGCATCGAGCTGCCGGGCGGGATCCGGTCGCCCTATCCGAAGGGCCTCCTGATCGGCGAGGTCACGGACGTGAAGCACGAGGCGAGCTCGGTGGTCCAGACGGCCTACCTCAAGCCCACCGCCGACCTCGACAAGGTCACGTACGTCCTCGTCGTCCTCGACTATGTCGGCGGGCTCCCGGGTGCCGACGACACGCCCATCGACTGCGGCGGGACCGGTGCCGGCGGCGCCCTCCCGGGCGGGGAGCAGCCGTGCATCGAGCCCGGCCGATCGGCGCAGCCGTCCTCCACGCCTCTGCTACCTTGAGGCCGTGAAGGGCATCGTCCTCGCCGGCGGGACCGCGACGCGGCTCTTCCCGTTGACGATCGTCACGAACAAGCACCTGCTGCCGATCTACGACCGGCCGATGATCTACTACCCGATCGAGACGCTCGCCGGGATGGGGATCCGGGAGGTGATGGTCATCGTCGGCGGCAAGAGCGTCGGCGACGTCGTCGAGCTGCTGGCCGACGGGTC
>DATBGP010000057.1:0-4474 GCA_036557925.1 Candidatus Limnocylindrales bacterium
GATCACGCCCGTACCCGGAGGGGTCGGGCCGCTCACCAACGCGCTGCTGCTGACTCACCTGATCCGGGCGGCCGAGCGTCAGAACCCGGCGCCGTCCACCGCGACGACCGCCCCGCCGCAGACCACGACCGCCGTGACCGCCGCCACCAGCCGAGGAGACCGATGAGCTTCCCATCCGATCTCGAGATCGCCCGCTCGGTCACGCCGCGACCGATCGTCGACGTCGCCCGCGACCTCGGCCTGCGCGACGACGAGATCGAGCCGTACGGAAGCGTGAAGGCCAAGATCACGCTCGCCGCGATCGAGCGCCTCGAGGCTGAGCGGCCACGCGGCAAGTACGTGCTGGTCACGGCCATCAGCCCGACGCCACTGGGCGAGGGCAAGAGCACGACCACGGTCGGGCTGGCCCAGGGCCTGAACCGGATCGGCCGGAAGGCGGCGGTCTGCATCCGCCAGCCCTCGCTCGGGCCCGTGTTCGGGATCAAGGGCGGCGCCGCCGGCGGCGGCTACAGCCAGGTCATCCCGATGGAGGACTTCAACCTCCACCTCACCGGCGACGTCCACGCGATCGGGGCGGCCCACAACCTCGGCGCGGCGGTCCTCGACAACCATCTCCACCACGGCAACGCGCTCGGCATCGATCCGTTCACGGTGCTCTGGCCGCGGGTCCTCGACATCAGCGACCGGACCCTGCGAAAGGTGATCATCGGCCTCGGCGGGCGCGAGAACGGGGTTCCGCGCGAGACCGAGTTCGTCATCACCGTGGCCTCGGAGGTGATGGCCGTCCTGGCGCTGGCACGCGACCTCCAGGACCTGCGCCAGCGTCTCGGTCGGATGGTGATGGCGACCCGGCGCGACGGTTCCGCGATCACCGCCGAGGACCTGAAGGTCGCGGGCTCGATGACCGCGCTCCTGACCGACGCGATCAAGCCGAACCTCCTCCAGACCCTTGAAGGCGGTCCGGCGTTCGTCCACTGCGGGCCGTTCGCGAACATCGCCCATGGGAACAACTCGATCATCGCCGACCGGCTGGCCCTCGCGACGAACGAGATCGTCTGCACCGAGGCCGGGTTCGGCGCCGAGATGGGCGCCGAGAAGTTCTTCGACATCAAGTGCCGGGCGTCCGGGCTCGCTCCGGACGCGGCGGTCGTCGTCGCGACCGTCCGGGCCCTGAAGATGCACGGCGGCGTCGGGAAGATCGTCGCCGGGAAGCCGCTCGATCCGGCCCTGACCGAGGAGAACGTCGAGGCCGTCCGGACCGGCGCCTCGAACCTCGCGAAGCAGATCGAGAACGTCCGGATCTTCGGCGTGCCCGCGGTCGTCGCGATCAACAGCTTCCCGACCGACACCCCGGCGGAGGTCGAGGCCATCCGCGAGGTCGCGCTCGCGGCGGGCGCCCGCGATGCCGTCGTCGCGACGCACTTCGTCAACGGCGGCCACGGCGCGGCGGACCTGGCCCGGGCGGTCTGGGATGCGGCCGCGAGCGGCGAGGCCGAGTTCCGGCTCCTGTATCCGGACGATGCGCCGCTCGGCGAGAAGATCCTCACGATCGCGACGCGGGTCTACGGCGCCGACGGGATCGAGCTGACTCCCGTCGCGAAGCGGGCCCTGAAGCTCTACGAGGACCTGGGGATGGGCCACCTGCCCGTCTGCATGGCGAAGACGCAGTACTCGCTCAGCCATGACGCGAACCTCAAGGGCCGGCCGAGTGGCTTCACCGTCCCGATCCGGGACATCCGGCTCTCGGCCGGGGCGGGGTTCATCACGCCGCTGGTCGGGGAGATGCGGACGATGCCCGGGCTGCCGTCGAAGCCGGGCGGCGAGAACATCGACATCGACGCCAACGGCGAGATCGTCGGCTTGTTCTAGCGGGGTTCAGGGTTCGAGCCGGCGCCGCGCGGCGAGCAGACTCGGAGTCCGGGAGGAGCGGGTCCCTGGTTCGAGCCGTCGCCGCCGGGGACGCGCCCGCCTCAGGCGCCGATGACGGCGATCGTCAGGACCAGGCAGAGGGCGATGAACAGCCCGGCGGCGATCCCGACGAGGAACGCACCCCAGCGCGGGACGTCGATGGGCCCGAGGGCCTCGGCGCCGTGGGCGTCGCCGCCGTGCACGTCCGACTGCGCATGGGCATCGCGCTCGGCGTGGTCGAGGTCGCCGGCGGTGGGCTCGTGATGCGTCTCGGTCTCGGCCATGGGCCCGGGGTCCTCGCGGTGCGGTGAGTGGCGGCATTCTCGCACGTAGACTTCGCCGGTGAGCCAACCGGCGACCCGGCCCTCGACCGCCCCAGGCGCCTCACCCGAACCGCTGGACGTGGGTCTCGTCGCGAGCCTCCGCGGCCTCGACCGCAACGGCCGGCTCCTGTTCACCACGCGGGTCCTGCGGCTCTTCGGCTACGGCTTCCTGGCGGTCGTCCTCGTCCTCTACCTCGCGGCGCGGGGGCTCGACGCCGGCCCGATCGGGCTGATCCTCACACTGACCCTGCTCGGCGACGTCGCGATCTCGCTGTGGCTCACCACTCGAGCGGACCGGATCGGCCGACGGAAGGTCCTGATCGTCGGCTCCCTGCTGATGGTGGCTGCCGGGATCGTCTTCGCCTCGACGGACGTGGTCCTGATCCTGGTCCTCGCCGGGGCGATCGGCGTGATCAGCCCGACCGGCAACGAGGTCGGCCCCTTCCTCGCGGTCGAGCAGGCGGCCCTGAGCGAGACCATCCCCGATGCACGTCGGACCGCGACCTTCGCCTGGTACAACCTCGCCGGCTACGTCGCCACGGCGGTCGGAGCGCTGATCGCCGGCCTGCTCAGCCAGGGCCTCCTCGCGGCGGGGTTCGCGCCGGTCGACGCCTACCGGGCGGTCGTCATCGGCTACGCGGGGATCGGCGTGGCGATGGCGGCGGTGTTCGCGCTCGTCGGCCCGGCCGTCGAGCCGCCGCCCGCCCCGAGGACCAAGGACCATCGCCGGCTCGGACTGACGGACCGGTCCCGTGGCGTCATCGCCCGACTTTCGGCGCTGTTCGCCCTCGACGCGTTCGGCGGGGGGTTCATCCCGCAGAGCCTGATGGCCTACTGGTTCCACCTCCGGTTCGGGGTCGAGCCGGCCGCCCTCGGCGCCATCTTCTTCGCGGCGAACCTCCTTGCCGCGGTCTCGTCGCTCTCGGCCTCGCGGATCGCGGCCCGGATCGGGCTCATCCGGACGATGGTCTTCACCCACCTGCCGTCCAACATCCTGCTGATCCTGGTGCCGCTCATGCCCACGCTGCCGCTGGCCGTGCTGGTCCTGCTCGCGCGGTTCAGCCTGAGCCAGATGGACGTCCCGACGCGTCAGTCCTACGTGATCTCCGTCGTCCGGCCCGACGAGCGATCCGCCGCGGCCGGCGTGACCGGGACGGCGCGCTCGGTGGGTGCCTCCATCTCGCCGGTGATCGCCGCGCCGCTGGTCGCGAGCGCCGGCATGACGGCGTTGCCGTTCTACCTGGCCGGCGGCTTCAAGATCCTCTACGACCTGCTGCTGTACCGGGCCTTCACCTCCGGCCGGGCGCCGGACGAGCGGGACTCGTCGACGGCGCGGACAGGCTGACCGGTCAGTCCCCGGTCCCCGGTCGCTGGTCTCCGGCTGCCGGCTTGCGGCGGCGACCGGGCATCCCGAGCCGCCACCAGACGAAGAGGATCACGCCGAGCCCCACCGCGAGCGCGATCAGCAGGTCGAACGGTTGGAGCGCGTGGCGGATGTCCTCCCAGTTCTCGCCGAGGATGGTGCCCGCGTAGACGAGCAGGGTCGACCAGATGAACGCCCCGGCCGTCGAATAGGCGACGAACTTGCCGATCGGCATCCGGGCGACGCCGGCGGGGAACGAGATGAACGTCCGGACGATCGGCAGGAGCCGGCTGAAGAAGGCGGTCGCCGCCCCGTATTTGTCGAAGAACTGCTCGGCGAGCTCGATCTCATGCGGCCGGATCAGCAGGTACCGGCCGTAGCGCTCGAGAAAGGGCCGGCCGCCCCACGCCCCGATCGCGTAGGCGATCAGCGAGCCGATCGTGTTCCCGATCGTCGCGGCGATGACGACGATCCAGAAGTTCCAGGGCTGGCCGGTGAGCGGCTCGATCTGGCTGGGATCCGAGACGAGGAAGCCCGCGTACGGAAGGATCAGCTCCGAGGGAAGCGGGATCATCGCCGACTCGATCGCCATCGCGATCGTCACGCCCAGGTACCCGACCGCGCCGTACAGCGAGTTCAGGAACGGGATGACGATCTGGTCGATGAAGGCGAGCACGGCGGCCTCGGCTGGCAGGTCGGGGACGGCACCGCGGCTCGGCCGCGGGACGGAACCGCGGCTCGGCCGCGGGATCGCCGGGAGGATATCTGACTATCCTGCGAACCGTGACCGACCCGAAGGGCACCGTCGCCGGCGACCCGATCGTCCTGACCGGCGCGAACCTCTCGATCGCCGACGTCGAGGCGGTGGCCCGTCACGGCG
>DATBGP010000058.1:0-2621 GCA_036557925.1 Candidatus Limnocylindrales bacterium
ACGTGAAGACCGCGGTCCCCCTCTTCGTCGGCGCGGTCGTCGTCTTCGTCGTCGCGACGGCGCCGCTCTATGCCGTCGCCCTGCAGTCCGCGTGGAACGAGAGCCGGGCCCCGCGGGTCGCGCTCGCGAACGAGGCCGACAACCTCGGGATCGCGCCAGACGACCGGCTCCTGACGATCGACGCGGCCGGCCTGAAGTACTTCACCGGCCGCCCCGGCGTCGTCACGCCGGACGACCCGATCGAGACCGTCGAGCAGGTGGCCCGCGCATACGGCACCCGCTGGCTCGTCCTGGAACGCGACGACGTCGTCCGCTCGCTGGCTCCGATCCTCGCGGGCGGCGATCGACCGAGCTGGATCGGCGCGCCGGTGTTCGTGGTCCCGTCGCCGAAGGGCGGCGTCCCGCAGCTGGCCGTCTTCCCGGTCTGCCTCGACACCGCCGACGAGCGCTGCGCGGGCGGACCCACGCTCGCCTTGGCCGGCGTCCCGGCGCCCTGAGCCGCGCCCGATGAGCCGCCGCGAAGCGCTCCTGTCCGCCGCCGTTGTCTTCGTCGTTGCCGTCCTCGTCCGCTGGTGGGCGGCAAGCCTCGTCGTGTTCCCCAAGCCCGAGGACACCGCCTACTACGTCGACGTCGCCCGGAACCTCCTGTCGGGGCGCGGCCTCGTCAGCGACGCGCTCTGGAGCTTCCAGACCCAGCCGCTCGTCGTGCCGCGCGCAGCCTTCGAGGTCTGGCTGCCGCTCCCCACGTTCCTCGCGGCCGTGCCGATGGCGCTCTTCGGCTCGACCTTCGCCGCCGCCCAGGTCAGCTCCGTCGTCATCGGCTCCGTGGTGCCGGTCCTCGCCTGGCGGCTGGCCGCCGACGTCGCGGCGGAGCGCGGGCTCGCGTCCGGACGCGCCCGGACCCTGGCGATCGGGACGGGCCTGACGGCGGCGGTGTCGCTGCCATTGATCCTCCATTCGACCCTGCCCGACTCGACGATGCTGTTCGCCGTCCTCACCCTCGGGGCGACGCTGCTGATGAGCCGGCTGGTCCGGCGGATCGAAGCGGCCCGGGTGCCCGACGGCACCACGGGCACGCTCGCCCTGCTCGGGATCGTCATCGGGCTCGGCGCCCTGACGCGAAACGAGGCCATCTGGCTCGGGCTGGTCTGGGCGATCCTGGCGCTGCGCCTCCCGCTCCCGCGCGGCGACCGCCTCCGGCTGATCGCGATCCCGGCGGTCGTCGCGATCCTCTTCTACGCGCCGTGGGCGATCCGGGACTGGATCGCCTTCGGCAACCCGCTGCCGGGCCAGGCGCTCAGCAACGCGCTCTCCCTCGACGGCACCGACATCTTCGCCTGGCAGGATCCGCCGACGCTGTCGCGCTACCTCGCCGCCGGGCTGCCGACGCTCGTCGGGCTCCGGGTCACCGGCATCGGCCACAACCTGTTCGACGTCCTCCTCTTCCCCGGCGCGCCGTTGTCGTTCATCGGCCTGATCGGGCTGCCGTGGGCGGCGCGCCTCCGGTCGATCCAGCCGCTGCTCCTGGTCTCGATCGTCGTCTTCCTGGTCACCGCGATCGTGTTCCCCGTCTCGACGACGTGGGGCACGTTCCTCCACGCCGCCGGCGCGACCCACGTCCTGCTGATCGTCTCGGCGCTCCTCGCCCTGGACGCGCTCATCGCCTGGGTCGGGCAGCGGCGCGGCTGGACGCGGCCGGTCGCCTGGCTGGCGCCGACCCTGACGATCGCGGGCTCGATCCTCTTCTCGGCGGTGATCCTGCCGTCGTTCGGCGCGGGGTCGGGGGCGACCGCGCGGACGTTCGAGGATCTCAGCGCCCGGCTGACCGTGGCCGGCGCGACCCCCGACACCGGCAAGCCGGTGATCACGGACTTCCCGATCTGGCTGCCCTACGTCCACGGCGGCACGTCCCTGGCCCTCCCTCACGAGCCGGCGTCGTCCGTCCTCGACCTCGCCCGGACGTTCGGGGCGACCACGGTCGCCGTCCTCGAGGGCGACGCCCTGCGCGGCGAGCTCGCGAGCGGCTCGACGGACGCCGCCTGCTTCCGGGACGTGACGCCGCCGGCCGGCCAGGCGCCGGACCCGGCCGCGAGCGACGATTCGCTCCGGGTCTACCGGATCGTCTGCCCATGACCGGCCCGTATACTCCGGAACCGATGGACGCCGCCCGATCGAGCGACGAGACGCGGGCCGTACGGGACGTGCGGATCGACGGTCTGCGCGCCGAGGCCTCGGAGGCGGTGGGCTACAGCGCGAACACGCTGCGAGCCGTCGCCCAGCGCTACCGGTCCACCTACACGGACGAGCTCGCGCGCTGGCAGGCCCTCCGCGACGAGCTCGACGCCGTCGAGCGGGGCGCCGCGGTCTCGGCGCTCCGGCGTCACGGCGTCGGCGCCGAGATCGCCGACGAGCGGGACGGGAACGGTGCCGGATCCGCCACCTCCACCGACGACCACGAGGCGGCCCTGGCGGCCGAAGCCGGCGCCGAGGATGCTCGAGTCCGAGGCCTGCGCGCCGAGGTCGACGCGCTCGGCCAGGAGCTCGGCCATCAGCAGACCGAGCTCGCGAAGCTCGAGATCGCGCTCCGCAACCTCGAATCCACGTGGCTCTTCCTCGAGCGC
>DATBGP010000059.1:0-2316 GCA_036557925.1 Candidatus Limnocylindrales bacterium
AATCCTCGCGCCGAGGCACCGCGAGACTGTACGAAGATCGCTCGCGCATCGGAGGTGCGGGCCCTCGATCCAGCCTTGGGGCTCCGGAGGCCGAGCATTCGTCCGAACCTAACGCACTTGCCTGGCTTGATCGGTTACGGCGCCGTAACTCCGTGGCCACGCACGACCTCGGTCGACACGCACAGCTACGTCGGCCCGACCGAGACGGTCGACCGGATCAGCAACCTCACGAGTGGCGTCACGACGAACACCGACAGCCTCGTCGGCCCGGGCGGTGATCGGCTGGGGGTGAAGGTCGGCGGCAGCGTCAACTGGTTCCTGCCCGATCCCCACGGCGATATCGCCGCCTCGCTCAACGCGACCGAGACCGGCGTCCCCAACGCGATCCGCTACGACGCCTGGGGCGAGACCCTCGCCACGGGCAACGACGGCACGGGCACCGCCGTCGGCGCCGACACCTGGAAGTACCAGGGCCGGCTCGACGTCAGCCCAGGAGCCCTCGGCACGCCGCTGTACGAGGCCGGCGCCCGCTTCTACGCGCCGGGCATCGGCGCCTTCACGAGCCTCGACACGGTGCAGGGCTCCGCCCAGGACCCGCGGACGATGAACGCTGCCATCGGCCGGTCGCCGGTATCCTCACCGCGCATGTCCTCGTCCGTCACGAGCTCGCAGACTCCCGCCTGGCCTGCGGCCGCCCTCCCGGTGCCCGATTCGATCACGATCGGGCGCGAGGAGCTCGTCGCGGAGGTCACGCGCACGCTCGTCGAGGGCGATCCGCGGGTCGTGGTCCTCAGCGGGCTCGGCGGCGTGGGGAAGAGCCGGATCGCGATCGAGGTCTCCCGGCGCGTCGCCGAGGCGTTCGGCGGCCGGGCCGCCTGGGTGAACCTCCGGAACGCGCCGCGGGTCGGCGGCCTGCAGTCCTCGATCGCCACCGCATTCGACGTCAGCGTCGGCGAGCCGGAGCACTTCGCCGAGACGGTCGCCCAGTCGATCGGGCGGAAGCCCGCCCTGCTCGTCCTCGATGGGGCCGAGGCGCTCCTCCACGACCTCCGGATGGTCGATGACCTCGTGAAGGAGGCGCCGGCCCTCCGCGTCCTCGTCACGTCGCGGGTCGCCGTCCCGGCCCGCGCGGCGCATGCCCGGGCCGCGATGGAGTCGATCACGGTCGACGTCCTCGACGTCCCCGCCGAGACCGACGACGCGGAGACCGTCGCAGCGAGCCCCGCGGTCCAGCTCCTGGTCGCGCGCGCGGCGCGGGCGAAGGCCGACGTCGAGATCAACGACCGGACCGCGCCGTCGATCGCCCGGCTGGTCGCCCAGCTCGACGGCCTGCCGCTCGCGATCGAGCTCGCCGCGCCGCTCCTGAAGGTGCTGCCTCCGCACCTGCTCGTCGCGCGGATCGGCGACCAGCTGGACCCCGTCGTCGCGACGATCGACTGGAGCCACGAGCAGCTCTCCGCCGAGGATCGCCGGCTGTACCGGCGGCTCGTCGTCTTCGGGATCCCGTTCCGGGCGCGCCACGTCCGGACGTTCTCCGAGCGGGCGATCAGCCACGGCCTCTCGCCACTCGCGCCGGACGTGAGCGACGCCCTGGAGCGCCTCGCCGGCGCCGGCCTGATCCGGGCCCGAGCCGACCGCCCCGCCGACGACCCCGCCACCGGGCCGGACGACCCGCGCGGCCTCGGCGTCCGCGAGTACGAGCTGCCGGCCCTGATCCGGGAGGACGCGAAGCGTCGCCTCGACGCCTCCGGAGAGACGACCGCGGCGATGTGGGCGCGCGCGAACGACCTCCTCGCCCTGTGCGAGCTCTCGCACGCGGAGCTCGTCGTCCGATCGCGCCGCGACCTCCTCGACCAGCTGGACATCGTCCACGGCGACCTGATCGCCGCGCTGGATCGGGCGCGGGCGGCGGGCGAGGGCCGGTTCCTCCTCCGGATGACCGGCGCGCTCGCGGAGTACTGGCGGTCGCGTGGCCGCCTGGCCGAGGGCCGGATCTGGCTCGACGCCGCGCTTCGGGCGGGGCCGCCGGAGCGCACCGCCGAGCGGGCACGGGCCCTCCACGGCTCCGGGATGCTCGCGAACTGGCAGAGCGACTTCGGGCGTGCCCGGGCCGTGCTGCTGGAGGCGCTCGACATCCGGCTGGAGCTGGGCCTGAAGGCCGATGCCGCCGCGACGCTGAACCAGCTCGGCCTGATCGGGCTGGACACGGGCGACCTCGCCGAGGCCGAGGCGCGCTGCCGGCAGGGCCTCGAGATTCGCCGCGAGCTCGGGGACGAGGCCGCGATCGCCGCGTCGCTGAACACGCTGGGCGGCGTG
>DATBGP010000060.1:0-2622 GCA_036557925.1 Candidatus Limnocylindrales bacterium
TTCGTCGGTGGCCTGTTCGGTGGCGTCGCGCATGTTCACCGGCCCTTGTCCTCGTCTCGCGATCGTCGGGTCAGCGAGTGTACGCCTCGGCCGAGAGGGGAGGTCTCGCACCGGCTTCCGGGGGGTCGGCCCGCGTCAGCCGTCGGTCAGGGCGATCCAGGTGGTCTTCAGCTGGGTGTAGCCGTCGAGGGCCGCCAGGCCCTTGTCCCGGCCGAACCCGGATTGCTTGTAGCCGCCGAACGGGACGGTGATGTCGGCGGTGTCGAACGTGTTCACCCAGACGATGCCGGCCCGGATCGCCCGGGACAGGCGATGGGCCCGGTTCACGTCGCGGGTCCACAGCCCCGCCGCCAGCCCATACGGCGTGTCGTTGGCGATCCGCAACGCGTCGGCCTCGTCGTCGAACTCGGTGACCGTCAGGACAGGCCCGAAGATCTCCTCGCGCGCCACCCGCCAGTCGTTCGAGACGCCATCGAGAATCGTCGGCTGGACGTAGAAGCCGCCCGTCTCCTCGCGGACCCGCTCGCCGCCCGAGACCAGGCTCGCGCCCTCGTCCAGGCCCGTCCGGACGTAGCCCAGGACCCGGTCGAGCTGCCGCTGGTCGACGAGTGACCCCAGCTGCGTCGCCGGGTCCAGCGGCTCCGCCGGCGCGAGCTGCCGGCCGAGCTCCGCGATCCGCGCGACGAGCTCCTCCCGGACCGACCGATGGACGATCAGCCGCGAGCCCGCGTTGCAGGTCTGGCCGGCGTTGTAGAAGATCCCCCAGCCGATCGACGCCGCGGCGGCCTCGACGTCGCCGACGTCGGCGAGGACGATCTGCGGGCTCTTCCCGCCGAGCTCCAGCGAGATCGCCTTCACGTCCGTGTCGCCGATCGCCCGCAGCAGCGATTTCCCGACCTCGGTGGAACCGGTGAATGACACCTTGTCGACGCCGGGGTGACGGGCCAGCGCGCCGCCGACGGAGGCGCCCGGGCCCGGCACCACGTTCAGGACGCCATCCGGCAGGCCGGCCTCGGCGGCCAGCTCGGCCAGGCGCAGCGCAGTGAGGGGCGACTGCGAGGCCGGCTTCAGGACGACCGAGTTGCCGGTCGCCAGGGCCGCGCCGATCTTCCATGCCGTGATGATCAGCGGATAGTTCCACGGGACGATCGCGGCGACGACGCCGATCGGCTCGCGGGTCACGAGCGACAGGACGTCCGCGCTCGTCGGGCCGACGTCTCCGTAGACCTTGTCGATCGTCTCCGCGTACCACTGGATCGTCTTCGCGGCGCTCGGGACGTCGACGGCGAGCGTGTCGCGGATCGGCTTCCCGACGTCCAGCGATTCCAGCAGCGCCAGCTCCTCGCGGGCGGCCCGGATCCGCTCGGCGAACCCGAGGAGGATCCGCTTCCGGTCGGCCGGCGACCGGTCCGCCCAGCGCCGGTCGTCGAACGATCGCCGCGCCGCGGCCACCGCCCGATCGACATCCTCGGCGTCCCCCTCGGCGACCTCTGCGATCAGCGCGCCGTCCCGGCCCGCGACGTCGGCGAACGTCCGACCGGACGCCGCCGGAACGAACCGGCCGTCGATGAACGCCTCGGTCCGCGGCTCGATCGCCGCGGCGCGCCCGAGCCAGTCGTCGAGGGTCAGCCGGGGGCGCTCGCCGGTCGCGGTCACGCGGCGAACCGCCGGATGGCGACGTCGTCGAGCGCGATGCCGAGACCCGGCCGCCCGGGGACATGGAGCTGGCCGTCCGGCCCGGGTCGGATCGGCTCGGCCAGGAAGGCGTCGCGGCGCTCCGGCGTCCAGCCCGGCGGGTCGTACGGGTACTCGAGGAATGGGCCGCCGCCGACGCCGGCTGCCACGTGGAGGTTCGCGAGCAGGCCGATCCCGTTCGTCCAGGTGTGCGGGGTGAACCAGCGGTTCCGGGCGAGCGCGACCTCCGCGATCGTCCGCGTCCGGAGCAGCCCGGCGGCGAGAACGACGTCGGGCTGGTAGACATCGAACGCGTCCGCGTCGAGCGCCGCGAGCTCCTCGGCGAACGTCCGCGTCATCTCGCCACCGGCGATCCGCACCCCGAGGCCGCTCGCCCGCAGCGCGGCGAGCCCGCGGAGGTCCGTCCCCGCGAGCGGCTCCTCCACCCAGAGCACGTCCAGCTCGGCGAGGCGGGCGGCGATCCGGCGGGCGGCGACCACGTCGAGGGATGGCGTCACGTCCCCCGCCATCCGCCAGCCCTGGTTCAGGTCGACCATGATCGCCATCGAGTCGCCGACGGCGGACCGGGTCGCGGCCACCGCCGTGAGCCCCTCCTCGAGGCGGCGTGGATCGACCCGGATCTTCAACGCCCGGAAGCCTTCCTCGCGCAGCCGCAACGCGGACTCGGCGCGGGCCGCGGCCGGCAGCAGCGTGCCGCAGGAGGCATAGGCCGGGATGGCGTCCGTGGCTCCGCCGAACAGCGTTGCCACCGGCAACCCGGCGACCTGCCCGGCGATGTCCCAGAGCGCCGCCTCCAGCGGCCAGTAGCGCCCGGCGTGGAAGTTGATCGTATCGATCGTCCGCACGTGGCCCGCGATCTCGCGCGGGTCGCGGCCGATGAACAGGTCCGCGAACGCGGCGAAACCGTCCATGGTGTCGCCGGAGCCG
>DATBGP010000061.1:0-5268 GCA_036557925.1 Candidatus Limnocylindrales bacterium
GAGGAGGTCTGGCACGTCCGCCTCCGCCAGCTCGAGACCGAGCCGCACCCGCGCTGGCGCTGGGTCGAGCCCGGCCCGTGGCAGGGCGCGCCGGAAGCGGATCTGGAAGCGGTCGTCGCCCGGATGGCGGTCAGCCGCGCCTCGACCCTGGCGATGCTCGATGCGCTGGGCGACGCGGGCTGGGTCCGGCGCGGGACCCACGACACCTACGGTGAGCTGGACGTCGCCGGCCTGATGGCAGTCGCGGCCGACCACGACGACGAGCATCTCGCGAGCCTCCGGCGATGAGCCCGATGCCGGGGCGCGACGACGACCTCGAGAGCCGGTCGGACCCGGCGACCCGCGCGACGCGCGACGCCGCGAACGCGGCCGCCGTCGCCGTCCTCGTCTACCTGGTCCTCTGGCTGGTCTCCACCCAGGTCAGCACCTTCCGGGCGATCTCGCCGTTCGCCGAGGACCCCTGGGACGCGTTTGCCGGCTTCGCGGCGCTGTTCCTGCCGTTCGTCGCGTTCGCGACGTGGATCCGCAGCCTCGGCCACCGGGAGCGCGTCCTGCCGCCGACCACGGCCGCCCGCATCCGGGAGGGCTCCGGCCTGAGCGCGGGCATCGTGCTCATCGTCTCGGCCATGGACGCGCATGCGATGGCCACGGTCGAGTTCGTGCCGGACGCCGGCGTTCCCGCGGCGCTCCTGACCGATCTCGTGACCGCCTCGATCGTCGGCGGCATCGTTGCGTTCGTCCTCACCATCCGGGCGGAGATGGTCGCATCGCGGACCCTCGGCTCGGCACACGCGGTGGATCCTCGCGAGCCGGACGTGGTGGACGATCTGCTGCACCTCGCGACGGACCTGGCCGCGCGACTCGGCCTCCGTCAGCCCGCCGATCGCGCGAGCTCGGTCGTGGAGTCGTTCCTGGACCAGTCGCCGTGGAGCCCACGCCGCCACCGGCTGTGGTTCGGCGTCGTCGTCGCGGTGATCGCCGGCCTGAGCTTCGTCGTCTGGCATGGCCTTCGCGAGGGCCCGTGGGCCACCGCCACGGCGCCGTTCCTGGTCGGGATCCTCGTGGCCGACGGCGTCCTCGCGATCTACCTCGTCGTCGTCGGCCCACTCCGACTGCTCCGCCCGATCGAGCTGTCCACCGGTTGAGCCTGGGCAGCCGAACCGTCGGATGGGCGTCGGTCCCGTTCGCTCGCATCCGTGATGGTCATGGGAGCATCAGGTGGCGATCGATGCTCCGACGAGGAGCGGCAGTGGCGGTGTCTCCGGCGAGATGCAGAGGCTCGCGTGGCGGCCGGGCTGTGCGATCCTCGGGCGGAGGAGGAGACGCCCATGGACGCATTCGAGCGCGAGACGCTCCTGGCCCGGTATCGCAGCGGGGCTGCCGCCGTCGACGACGCCCTCATCGGCGTCACGGATGACGACCTGGACCGCCGGCCGCCTGCGCCCGACGGCTGGACTGCCCGCCAGGTCGTCCATCACCTCGCCGACAGCGAGGCGATGGCCTACACGCGGTTGCGCCGCCTGGTCGCGGACGAGACGCCGGTCATCCAGGGCTACGACGAGCCGGTCTGGGCGCAGCGGCTCCACTACGACCGGCCGATCGAGCCGTCCGTCGCCGTCCTCCGGGCCGTTCGCGCGTCGAGCCTCCAGCTGCTGGAGTCGCTGACCGACGAGGACTGGTCGCGGACCGGGACTCACTCCGAGTCCGGCGAGTACGGCGTCGAGCAATGGCTCCGGATCTACGCGTCGCATCCACACGACCACGCCGACCAGATCCGGGCCGTGCGCGGGACGTGAGGGCGGCGGGCGACCGGTCGACCGGAGCGATCCGGCCGGGGCAGGCGATGGGCGCGCGGGGCTGACCAGCCACAGCCCGCGCCGATGATCCGCCGGCGCTGCGGGGTCGTGGTCCAGCCCAGGGCGGGACGGGGATCTTCGACGTCGACTAGGGACGCTCGGGCACGGCCGCTGCGGCGAACGCCGCCATCGAAGGGAAGGTCGCATCGGGGTGGACGTCCGCCGGTGGAGTCGCGCCGCCGCCCGCCTTGTCGTGGCGGCGATCGATCCAGACCGTGTGGAACCCCAGCTTCTTCGCCGGAACGTGGTCGTGGAACAGGCTCTGGGCGACGTGGAGGATCCGGGCGGCGGCGATCCCGTCGCGATGGAGGCGCTCGCGGAGCGCTTCGAAGTTGTGCGGGTTCGGCTTGTAGGCGCCCAGCTGCTGGGCGGTCAGGACCCAGTCGAAATCGACCCCGAGCCTGCGGTTCGACGCCGCGAACAGCTCGTCGTCGCAGTTCGTCAGGACGCCCAGCCGGAAGCGGCGGCGGAGGATCTTCAGCGATCGGGTGGAGTCCTCGAATGCCGGCCAGGAGCCGACCGAGTCGCCGAAGGCGGCCGCCTCCTCGTCGGTGACCGCGACCCCGAGGTCCTGTCCGATCGCCCGGGCCGACGCCGCCAGGATCGTCCGATACGGGAGGTAGTGGCCTGCCTCAAGACGCGCCTCCGTCCGCGCGAAGGCCTCGAGCAGCGCGTCGTCGGTCGCGTCGGCGTCGTGGGCGGCGACGATCGTCCGGAGGCCGGTCAGGATCCCGCTCTCCCAGTCGATGAGCGTCCCGTAGCAGTCGAAGGTCAGCGCGTCGAAGGCGCCGTAGTCCAGGTCCGTCATCTCGCGATTGTGACGCGCGCGGGAAGCCGTCGAACGAGCCGTCAGACGGCTGAACCTAACCGATCCGCCCCTCGCGGAGCCGCCCAGGGTGCGAAGGTCAGCCGTTCAACGATTGAATTCCGACGCCGTCGCCGTTCGGGCCCACGCCAGCTCGCGGAATCGAGGCTGTCCGGTCTCCGTTCAGCCGTTGAGCGGCTGACCGATCGGCCCTCAGCCGTTGAGCGGCTGAACCCGACGCGACTCGGCCGTCGGCCGTCGGCCTCAGCCGTCGAGCGGCTGGCACCCGACGCGGTTCAGCCCCGGGCGCCGCCGGTGAAGTTCCAGCTCGCGAGGTGGAGGGAGGGGACGAGGTAGATCGAGTCCCAGCCGGCCAACAGGAGCGCCCGGTCCGACGACACGCCCCGGACCGCGCCGGGGCCCACCGCGTCCACGAAGGATTGGGTGAACCGCAGGTTCGTGACCGGCCGGACCACCCGCCCGTCCTCGATCAGCCAGACCCCGTTCCGGGTCAGGCCCGTCACCACCTGGGTTCGCGGGTCGAGGATCCGGGTGTACCAGAAGTCGGTCACGAGGACGCCCCGTTCGACGCCGCCGATCAGCTCGTCCGTCGACTGCGAGCCCGCTCCCAGGACCAGGTTCGCACCGAGCGCACCCCAGGCCGCGCCGCCCTCGACGGCATGGCCCGTGCTCTCGACGCCGGGACCGGCCGCCTTCGCCGTCCGGCGCGTGTGGAGGAGGCCGCGCGTCACGCCGTCCCGGACGAGATCCAGCGGCCGCTTCGGCGTGCCCTCCACGTCGAACGGGATCCCGGTCATGCCCGGGTCGGTGACGTCGTCGCGGAGGACCATCGACCGGTCGAACTGCTCCTCGCCGACCCGAGCGAACGACCGACCCTCCTCGACCGCCTTGCCGTTGAAGCCGTGGACGAGCAGGAAGGAGAGGATGTTCGCGACACAGTCGGGTTCGAGGACGACCTCGTAGCGCCCGGGCTCCAGGTCCGTCGGATCGCTCGCGTCGCGGGCCTTTCGGGCGGCTCGGCCACCGACCGTCGCGCCGTCCAGGTCGGCGATCCGCACCGAGACGTGCCGGCCGCTGCCGTCCGCCGTCGCGGTCCGGGCGATCCCGTCGAGGTTCGCGGCGGTGGCCCGGCCGGTGAGTCGCTGGCCCGCGCTGTTCGCGAAGGCGAGCCGGACATCGAGCGTCGAGCAGAACCCGGCCGTCTCCAGGCCGCCCGCCGCATCGACGAACGCGCGGACGCGGGCGGCACGCTCGTCCGGCGTGGCGTTCGCCGTCGCCTCGTCCCAGTGGTCGACGTCCGGAACGCCCGCCGGACCCGCCAGCCCGGGCCAGTCCGGATCCGGCGGCCGGACCCGGGCCGCCTCCAGCACGCCGTTGATCGCGCGACCCAGGGTCTCGTCGTCGGCGGGGCCGTCCACGGACGTGGCCGCGTTCCGGCCGTCGACGGCGACCCGGATCAGGACGTGGTTCACGTCCGTGGCCACGTTCTGGTGGATGAAGCCCGTCGCGAATCGGGTCAGGGCCTCGGTGCCCTGGCGGACCGTGACCTCGACCTCGGCGTCGGCGGCCCGCGATCGGGCCAGCGACACGACGTGATCGGCCAGCTCGAGGCCGGTGGCGGAGGCGTCCGCGGAGCGTTCGGTCGTCGTCATCGTGCTACCCCCGGACCCCGACGCGGATCCCCCGGAAGCGGGCCGGAACCGCGGGATGGCCCGTGTGGCCCACCTGGGTCGGCTGGCCCTTGCCGCAGTTCGGCGTCCCCCAGAACGTCCACTCGGAGCGGTTGCCGAGCAGGTCCATCGACCCCCAGAACCGCGGGCTGATCGCGGTGTACGTCGGGTTCTTCAGCAGCCGGGTCTTCGTCCCGCCCTTGATCTCCCAGCCGATCTCGCAGCCGAACTGGAAGTTCAGACGCTTGTCGTCGATCGACCACGACCGGTTCGTGTCCATGAGAATCCCGTCGTCCGTCGCGCCGATCATCTCGTCCAGTGAGCTCGTTCCCGGCAGCAGCCCGACGTTCGTCATCCGGACCATCGGGATCCGGTCGAACCCGTCGGCGCGGACGGCGCCGCCGGACCGTTCGATGCCGGCCAGCGCGGCCGAATCCCGCCCGCTCAGCGTTCCGACCCAGATGCCCTCGCGAACGATGTCGACCGGGTGCGCCGGCGTCCCCTCGTCGTCGTAGCCGAAGCTGCCGAGGGCGCCGGGCAGCGTCGCGTCGGCCGTGATGTTCATCAGCTCCGAGCCGAACCGAAGCGAGCCGAGCTGCTTGAGGTCCAGCCAGGACGTCCCGGCGAAGGCCGCCTCCCAGCCCAGGATCCGGTCGAGCTCGGTGGCATGGCCGACGGACTCGTGGATCTGGAGCGCCATCTGCTCGCTGCCGAGGATCAGGTCGGTCGCATCCAGGGACGGACAGGCGTCCGCAGTCAGCAGGGCCCGCGCCTCCTCGGCGATCCGGGCCGCGTTTCCGGGCAGGTCCAGCTCCCGGACGAGCTCCCAGCCGCGGGTGCCGTACTGGCCGCGGATGCCCGGGTAGCTGCGCCGTTGCGTCTCGTTCTCGCCGACCGCCGTGGCGCTCATCGCGGC
>DATBGP010000062.1:0-2550 GCA_036557925.1 Candidatus Limnocylindrales bacterium
GCCATCGTAGAGAGGCGAGCCCGAGGGAGTCGGTAGACTTCGCGCGCACATGGCCACCGAGATCGACTACTACACCGTCCTCGGCGTCGAACGGACCGCCACCGACGCCGACATCAAGAAGGCGTTCCGCAAGCTCGCCCAGCAGTGGCACCCGGACGTGAACACGGAGCCCGGGGCGGCCGAGCGGTTCAAGGAGATCAACGAGGCCTACCAGGTCCTGTCCGATCCCCAGCGCCGCCAGACATACGACATGTTCGGTCGGGCCGGGCTGGGGGCGGACGGCGGGCCGGGCTTCGACCCGAACGCCTTCGGCTCCTTCAGCGACATCTTCGACGCGTTCTTCGGCGGGGCGGCGGCCGGCGCCGCGCGGCGCGGGCATCCGGCGGCCGGCGCGGATCTCCGGTACGACCTGCGGATCACCTTCGAGGAGGCCGTCCACGGGACCGAGAAGGAGATCGAGTTCCCGGCCTACACCCGCTGCGACACCTGCGGTGGCGATGGCGCCGCGCCCGGCACGGAGCCCGTGACCTGCGACAACTGCGGCGGGCGCGGCGAGATCCGGACGACCCGCCGGACGATGCTCGGCCAGATGGTCAACGTGTCGACCTGCCCGGTCTGCCAGGGCGAGGGCAAGCTCGTCAAGGATCCCTGCCCCACCTGCCACGGCGAGGGTCGCCTGGAGAAGCGTCGGACGCTCCGGGTCACGATCCCGGCCGGCATCGACGAAGGCCACCAGATCCGGCTCTCGAACGAGGGCGAGGTGGGCCGGCGGGGCGGACCGGCCGGCTCGCTGTATGTCGCCGTGCACGTGACGCCGCACCCGCTGCTCCGGCGCGAGGGGACGGAGCTGTTCTACGAGGCCGACGTCTCGATCGCCCAGGCCGCGCTCGGCACGACGATCGCCGTCCCGACCGTCGATGGCGAAGAGGACGTGGAGGTCAAGGCCGGCACCCAGCCCATGACCGAGATCAAGCTCCGTGGCCGCGGCGTGCCCCATCTCCGCCGGACCGGGTCGAAGGGTGATCTCCACGTGTTCGTGAACGTCGTCGTGCCGTCGAAGCTCTCGAAGCGCCAGCGCGAGCTGCTCGCCGAATACGCCGCCGAGGGCGGCGAGGAGGTCTCGGACGCCCATCCCGGGATCCTCGGCAAGGTCCGCGACGCGCTCGGCTGAGGCCGGGGCGACGGTCACGTCCGGCCCGGCTGAGGCAGCGTCGCCGGCCGCGCCCGAACCCGTCCGCGGCTGGCTCGAGCTCTCCGTCGAGGCCGACGTGGAAGCGGTCGAACCCGTATCCGAGATCCTGGGTCGCGTGGCGACCGGCGGGACCACCGTCGAGCCGGCGTTCGAGCTCGTCGAGGAGGGTCTCGGCGCCCGCCTCGACCCGACCCGGCCGTCGACCGTTCGCGCCTACGTGCCGGCGGCGGATCCGGCGGCCGTGGAGTCGGCCGTCGCCGAGGTGACGACGGCGCTCGGGCACCTCCAGGCGTTCGGCCTCCGGCCGATCGGGGACCTCCGGACGCGGGTCATCCACGAGGCCGATTGGGCGGAGGCCTGGAAGGCCTACTTCCCGGTGCTCCGGGTGGGCCGGCGGCTCGTCATCCGTCCGACCTGGCGGCGCCACCCTGCCGAGCCCGGCGACGTGGTCATCGCCCTCGACCCCGGGATGGCGTTCGGGACCGGCCTCCACCCGACGACCCGGCTGTGCCTCGCGGAGCTGGAGCGGGTCGCCGACGACGGGCGAGTCGCCGGGGGGCGCGTCCTCGACGTCGGCTGCGGCTCCGGGATCCTGGCGATCGCCGCCGCACGGCTCGGGGCGGCTTCGGTCCTCGGCGTCGACACCGACCCGATCGCCGCCGAGGCCACGACGGCCAACGCCGCGCGGAACCGGCTCGGGCGACGGGTCGCGGCCCGGGAGGGCAGCCTGCCGACCGATGCGGGTCCGTTCGACGTCGTCCTCGCGAACCTGATCGCGTCGGTCCTCGTCGCCCTCGCGACGAAACTCGCAGCGGAGCTCCGGACCGGCGGCACACTCGTCGCGTCGGGGATCTACGTCGATCGCGAGGCGGAGGTCCGGGCCGCCTTCGAGGCCGCCGGCCTGGCCGTCCGCGAACGCGCGGCCGAAGGGGACTGGATCGCCCTCGAGGCCGTTCGGGAGTAGCCCGCCCTACAATCGCGGCGCATGCCGGCCTGGTTCCCGATCCTGCTCGCGACCCACATCACGCTCGCCGTGCTCGTGTTCGTCCCGTCGATCCTGCTGCCGTTCGCCCTGCGCACGCGGCGGGCCGCCGCGGAGAGCCCGAACCCCGTCGTGCGCTTCCTCCTCTGGATGCAGGCCCACGGGACGGTGATCATCGGGATCGGCCTGGCGCTGACCGGTGCGGGACTGGTCCTCGTGCTCGGCGGGAGCCTGATCGGCCAGCCCTGGCTCCTCGTCGCCCTCTCGATCTATGCCGCAAACCTGCTCCTCGCGTTCTTCGTCCAGCGGCCGAACCTCCGGCGTCTGGTGGGCGTGCGGGCCGCACCGGACGACCGGGTGTGGCTGGAGCGGGCGA
>DATBGP010000063.1:0-4543 GCA_036557925.1 Candidatus Limnocylindrales bacterium
CCGTCGCGACGACGAGCGAACACCGCCCACGCGACCGTCAGCAGCAGCCCGACGACCGCCAGCCCGATTCCGGCCCAGCTCGCGACCGGCCGGTACTCGAGCACGATCCGGTGCTGCCCCGTCCCCACCGCGACGCCGCGGAACGCGAGGTCGACCGTCGTGACCGGCGTCGCGACACCATCGACCGTCGCGGTCCAGCCCGGTCCGGTCGTGTCGGTCAGGACGACGATCCCGGCCGGTCCGTCGGGGATGTCCAGCTCCTGCCGGTCGGGCGTGTATGTCGCGATCGCGGCCCCGCGCGTCGTGCCGTCCGGCGCGATCGGAAGCGCCCCGCCGAGCCCTGCCCGATCGGCGTCCAGGACGAAGGCGGTGCCGGCCAGCTGCTCCCGGGTAGCCGAGCTGAGGCCCGCGACGATCGCGTCGCGCGTGCCCTGCGGCGCGATCGCCGACGCCACGAACGCCCGCGGCAGCGACGTCGGGTTCGCGTAGACGACGTCGTCGCCCGAGCGGAACGCCGGCTCCCAGCCCGGGCCCGGATTGTCGCCGCCGCGCACGATCAGCCAGCGGATCCCCATCAGGTCGGCCATCTCGTGATCGAAGCCCGGCCCGAACGCGTAGCCGCGGACGCCCCAGCTGTGGAAGTACGTGTACAGCGCCGGGTTCGTGTCCAGGTACGGTCCGGTGAGGATCCCGAGGAGGTCATGGACCCCCTCGGGGTAGATCGGCTGGTAGCCGTCGGCCTGGAAGATCCCGACGCCGCCCATCCGGTCGCCCGCGAGGCCGAGGCTCAGGACGCGGTTCGTCTCCGGCGGCCCCTGCGACTGCACGAACGCCTGGGCCGGAGTGAGGGCGATCTCGTCGGCGTAGGTCCCGAGCGAGCCGTTCAGGAACCGCTCGCCGTGTCCGTACAGGGCGCGATCCGCCACCACGAGGACGAGGATCGCGACAAGGATCACGCCGACGATCGGCCGCCGCCTCGCGATCGCCGCCGCGGCCAGCCCCAGCACGACGATCCCCGCCGCGAACGACGCGAGGACCACGAGCCGCCCGACGTCGGGGACCGTCAGGTCGCCGCCCCGCCGGACGACCGTCGCGACCCGGAGCCCGAGGCTCGCGACCTGCCAGACGATCGCGGCCCCGACGAGCGCCGCGACGACCGACCAGGCGACGCGGCCGCGGGTCCAGCCGGACCGCGTCGGGACCGACCGCAGCGCCACCGCGAGATCGGCGGCGGCCCCGGACGCCAGCACCCGCCCGGCGCCGATCGCCACGAGCGTCGCGACGACGAACGGCATCACGTGCCGGATCCGGACGAGCTGGAACGACCGCAGGAACCCGAGCTGTTGCTGGATCGGCGTGAAGAGCGTCGCAGCGAGGTCGAGGACCGGGATCGCGACGACCAGGGCGAGGACGAAGGCGAAGCGCCGGTTCAGGGGTCGCCGGACGGCCGCCCAGGCGCCGATCGCGAGGAGGACGAGGCCGGCGATCCCGGCGAAGTACGTGCCGTAGCGATCGGGCGATCCGCCGATGCCCGGCGCGACCGTCGTTCCGAACAGGAGGCTGCTGTAGAACGAGATCGAGGCCCCGATCGCCGGCAGCAGCCGGGCGTCGTAGATGTCGGCCAGGTTCCATGACGCCCGCTCCGAGATCGGCAGCCAGGCCAGCTGGGCGAGGAGGAGCGGCCCGCTCAGCGCGAGGCTCAGGGCCCACGAGCCGGCCCACAGCCCGAGCCGGTCCCGCAGCCGGCCGAGGTCCGTGGCCGCCAGCGCCAGCCAGCCGAGCTGGACCGCCCCGACGATCAGGGCGACCTGCGACTGGCCGGCGTAGAGCACGAACCCGTTGAACAGGACGAGCCCGGCGATCCGGCGCCAGCGGTGCCCGCCTCGACGCAGGGCGCCATCGGTCAGCCACAGGACGATCGGGACCCCGAGGGCGCTGAAGCCGTAGATGTAGTGCCAGAAGCCGAACAGGAAGACGACCGCGCCGACGACGACCGCGGCGATCGGCAAGCGGAGGGTGTCGCGGAGGTACAGGTGCATCCCGAGGCCCGCGACGGCGGCCATCAGCCAGGTCGTGACCAGGTACGCCGGGAACGAGCCGATGAGGAAGCCGAGCAGCACGTCCGGGGCCACCGGCGCGATCGAGTGCTGGGCGAGGAGGTCGTTGCCCATCCCGAAGTACGGGTCCCAGAGGCCCGGGCCCCAGGTCGTCCACTGGCTGACCGTGGCGCCGATCCGGGGCACGCCGCCGGCGAGGTCGAAGACGTCGAGCGAGTAGCCGAGGCCGCGCTGGCCGAAGACGAGCCCTTCGAGCGTCGGGAAGGACAGGAGCGCGAGGAGGCCGTAGCCGAGCGGCAGGCGGAGCGGGCGGAGGACCCGGACGACGCGCTCCCTCACGGACGGGCGGCGATCCGGAGGATGGCGGTGGCCAGCCGATCCGCTCCGTGGCCGTCCACGGCGGCCCGGCCGGCTTCGCCCATCGCCCGCCGCGTACCGTCGTCGGCGAGGAGCGAGGAGACCGCCGTCGCCACGTCGCCCGGATCGATCGTGCGGCCGTCGCCGAGGTAGCGCGCGGCGCCCGTCGCCGCGAACGGCGCCGCGACCGGCAGCTGGTCGTCCGACGCCGCCACGAGGAGGGCCGGGATCCCCAGGTGGGCCACCTCGAGCTTCATCGTCCCGGCGCCGATCACGGCGAGCAGGGCCGTCGCGAGCCGCCGATCGAGGTCGTCGGGGTCACGGAGGATCGTCCAGCGCGCGTCCGGGGCCAGCCGGCCACGGTAGCCCGGCCCGACGATCGCGACGACCGAGGCCCGAAGGGGATCGGCGGTTGCCGTGACGGCGCCGGCGACCGCGGGCACGAGCCGGCTCGTGACGTCGAACGGGTCGCTCCCGCCGAAGCAGACGACGACCTCCGGCGGATCCGCGGCCGGGGGCGGGTCCGTGGCGAGGCGGCGGAGCTCGGGGCGGATCGGCGCGACCGCGGCGCCGGCGAGGACCCGGTCGGCCCAGCCCGGACCGGCCCAGGCCGGCAGGGACGGCTGGACGACGATCGCCGCCGCGCCCCGGAACCGGGCGCCGTCGTCGAACACGACGAGGCGTTCCGCCGGGCACGGCCCCACGGATTCGTTCGGATCGGGTAGGTCGACGACGACGATCTCGAAGGCGGCCGGCTCCGGCAGCCCGGGCGCCCGCACCGCACCCGCGGCCGCCAGGCGGGATTCGTCCATCGGCGTGAGCCCGCCGCGCAGGACCGAGACCGCGACGGAGGCGCCCGCGCCCAGCGCCTGGGCCAGCGTGACGGTCCGCGAGACGTGGCCACGGCCCTCCGTCGCGTCGCCGCTCGTCACGAGGAGGACGCGGGGCCGGTCGTCCACGGTCAGAACATGTCCCAGGCGAGCGGCTCGTGACGGGCGATCGCCCGCCGCGCCGTCCGGCCGATCACCTTGGGCAGGTCCCGGACCTCGATCCCGGTCCCCGGCCGGAGGACCGCGACGTCCGTCTCCCCGAGGGTCGTGCCCGCCGCCAGGTCGCGCGCGGCGAAGAGCGAGCGGCGGGCAGTCACGTAGAGGTCGGCCTCGGCCGGCGCCATCCGCTTGACGCCGGTCCCGAGCGCGGCCTGGGCGTCGCGGATCGCCCGGACCATCGCCGTCAGCTCGTCCGGCTCGATCGCGAACCGGTGGTCCGGCCCGGGCAGCGCCCGGCTCAGCGTGAAGTGCTTCTCGATCACCGCCGCGCCGAGCGCCGTGGCGACGATCGGTGCCGTGATCCCCGGGGAGTGATCGCTGTACCCGACCGGCACGTGGAAGGCGTCCCGGAGCGTCCCGATCGCCCGGAGGTTGAGGTCGCCGAACGGCGGCGGGTAGTTCACGACGCAGTGGAGGAGGATCAGCTGGTCGTTGCCGGTCTCCGCGACCGTGTCGACCGCGTCCTGGACGTCGCCGAGATCCGCCATCCCGGTCGAGCAGATGATGGGCTTGCCGCGCGACGCGACCTCGCGGATGAGCGGCAGGTGCCAGAGCTCGTACGAGGCGATCTTGAACGCCTTCACGCCCAGCTCGTCGAGCAGATCGACCGCCTCGACGTCGAACGGGGTCGAGAGGAAGTCGAGACCGGCGTCCGTGGCGTGGCGGAACAGCTCCGCATGCCACTCCCGCGGCAGCTCCAGCTCGCGGAACAGGTCCGACATCGTCTGGCCGGGCGGCAGGAGCCCCTCGAGGTACTTCGCCCGCGTCGTCGTCTCGGCGACGATCTTGTCGGCGGCGAAGGTCTGGAACTTCACGGCGTCCGCGCCGGCCTCGGCGGCGACGTCGATGAGCCGCTTCGCCTGGTCGAGATTCCGGTCGTGGTTCGAGCCCGCCTCGGCGATCACGTAGACCGGGGCTCCGCCGCCCACCGGCCGGTCGCCGATCCGGACCACCTCCATCAGCCGTCCTCCTGTGCGATTGAGGCCTCCGCCATCCGATGGTCGCGCTGCTCGACGTCGCGGTTCATCGCCGTCAGCCCGTGCTCGGCCGCGACGATCGCCTCCAGGTCCGCGAGGCGCG
>DATBGP010000064.1:0-7094 GCA_036557925.1 Candidatus Limnocylindrales bacterium
GCGCTTGCCGACCAGCAGGTGATCGGTGATGAAGAGCGAGTCGAAGCCGAGGTCCTCGACCTCCCGGGCGAACGCCTTGATCCCGCGCGCCCGCTCGGCGCCGTCGCCCTCCCACACGTACGAGGGGAGGAAGACCCCGAACCGACCGACGTCACTCATCCGCTGACCTCTCGCTGGAACGGCCTCACCGGCCGTGGTATTCGGGTGGACGTTTCTCGACGAAGCTCCGGGCGCCTTCGAGCAGGTCGTCCGTTGCGAAGATCCGGACCGACGTCTCCGTCTCGGCCGCGTGACCCTCTTCGAGCGGCCGGTCCAGCGCCGCCTCGACGAGAGACTTGACCGCCCGGACCGCGAGCGGTCCGCGCTCCGCGATCTCCGCCCCGATCTCGCGGGCCCGTTCGATCGCCCGTCCCGCGGACACGACCTCGTGGACGAGGCCGATCCGTTCCGCCTGCGCGGCGTCGATCACGCGGCCGGTGAGCAGCAGCTCCCTGGCCCGGGCGATCCCGACGATCCGCGGCAGCCGCTGGGTGCCACCCGTGCTCGGCGTGACCGCCAGACGGACCTCGGGCAGCCCGAGCATCGCGCGCTCCGACGCGATCCGGAGGTCGCAGCAGAGCGCAAGCTCGAGGCCGCCGCCGAGCGCATCGCCCTCGATCGCGGCGATCGTCGGCATCGGCAGGCCGGCGAGCCGCTGCGCGATCCTGGCCTCCAACTCGAACCGGGCGCGGCCGCCGTCCGGCTCGTTCCGGTGCGCCTCGAACGCTTTCACGTTCGAGCCCACCGAGAACGCCCGCTCGCCACGGCCCGTCACGACGACCGCGCGGACCGCATCGGGTGCCGCGGACTCGAGCGTCGCGAGGGCGGCATCCAGCTGCTCGAGGAGCGGGCCGGTCACGAGGTTGAGCGGTGGGTCGTCCAGCTCGAGGAGCGCAACCCGGCCCGGGGTCAGGTGGACGAGCTCGGTCACGCCGGCCTCGTGAAGTCCGCCGCGAGACCCATCGGGCCGGTCGCGTACAGCCGGCGATCCATCTCGCGCAGGTCGTCGGCGATCCGCGGCCGGAAGCCCATCCGGGCCAGGACGTCGCGCTCGGCGTCGACCCCCGGAGCGACCTCGATGAGCACGAGGCCGTCGTCCTCGAGGGCGAAGACCGCCCGCTCCGTGATGTAGCGGACCTGCTGGCCGCGCTCGCGCGCGAGGCGGCCGTTGAACGAGACCTGGCGGACCTCCGGGACGAACTTCCCGAGCTCGCCGTCCCGGACGATCCGGACGCCGGCCTCGGTGACGTCGAGCTCGAGGCCCTTCGCGGTCAGCGTGCCGACGAAGTTGATCCGGGGCGTCCGGGCGCTGATGTTCGGGAAGCCGCCCGGGCCGCGGACCCGGCCCTCGAAGGCGTGGACGTTGACGTTGCCCTCGGCGTCGACCTCGGCGAACGACAGGCTCGCGATGTCGAGCCCACCGCCGTCGTAGAAGTCGAACATGTAGGGCTGGTCGATCATCGCCTGGTAGTTGAAGCCCGCGCCGCCCTCGTTGCCGGCGACCGGCACGCCGCCGAAGATCCCCTGCTCCACGGTGAGGACGAGCTGGTCGGTCACCCCCTCCTCCCAGGCCACGCGCCCGATCAGCTGGCTGATCCCGAAGCCGAGGTTGCAGATCGCGCCGCGCGGGAACTCCAGGAGGGAGCGCCGGGCGATGACCTTCCGGACGTCGAGCGGGAGCGGCGGCTCCGGCCGGACGGGCCGGCGCATCGCGCCCGCGTAGTACGGCGAGTCGCGGGTGATGTACGTCTGCCACTGGTCGGGGTCGACGTAGACGTAGTCCACGAGCGCCCCGGGGACGCGGACATCGCGCATCCGGAGGCTGCCACGGGTCGCGAGCTGACGGACCTGGGCGATGACGATCCCGCCGCTGTTCCGGGCGGCCATCGCCATCGCGAGCATCTCGCCCTGGACCGCCTCGCCCTCCATCGTGAGGTTGCCGTCCTCGTCGGCGGTCGTCGCCCGGATGACCGCGACGTCGATCGGGAACGCGTGGAAGAGGAGCCACTCCCTGCCGCGGAGCGACACGACCTCGACAAGGTCCTCGGTCGTCCGGGCGTTCTGCCTGCCGCCGGTCTGGCGCGGGTCTACGTACGTGCCGAGGCCGACCGCGGTCACCAGGCCGGGGCGCCCCGCGGCGATCTCTCGCATCAGCTCCGACAGGACGCCCTGCGGGAAGGAGTAGGACTCCAGCTCGTTCGCCTCGACCAGCGCGCCGAGTCGTGGCTCGTTGCCGATGTTGCTGCCGATCGTCCGCTTCATCAGGCCCGGCAGGCCCAGCTGCGAGAACCCCCGATCGGCGAAGTCGCCGATGCCGACCACCCGGACCGTCGTGAGGTCCCGCGGAGTGCCCTCGGCCTCGTAGACCGCGGCCAGCTCGTCGATGAACCGCTGGGGCAGCGCATGGCCGGCGCCCGAGCCGCCGATCACGATCGTCGCGCCGTCCCGGACGAGGGCCACGGCTTCGCGGACGTCGAGGACCTCGGTCACGGCATGTAGCCTCCAGCGTTGGGGTTGAGCGTCTGGCCGATGAACAGGCTCGCGGCGTCGGACAGGAGGAAGATCACGGCCTCGGCCACCTCGTCGGCGCGGCCGAACCGCCCGAGAGCCATGTCGCGAAGGCGGCGGCGGCCTTCCTCGCTCTCGACGAGGTCGGTGGTCATCTCGGTGATCGTCACGCCGGGGGCGACCGCGTTGATCCGGATCCCCCGCGCGCCGAACTCGCGGGCGAGCGACCGCGTCAGCCCGATCAGGCCGGCCTTCGCCGCGCTGTAGGCCGCGGTCTCGGCGATGCCCATCTGGCCGAGCCGGGAGGCGACGTTCACGATCGACCCACCTCCCTGCTCGAGCATCACGGGGATCGCCGCCCGCATCGTGCGGAAGGCCGCGGTGAGGTTCGTCCCGAGCACGGCGTCCCAGAGCTCCGGCGCGAGCTCCAGCGACGGGCCGCGCTGGTCCATCCCGGCGTTGTTCACGAGCCCGTCGAGGCGGCCGAACCGCTCGACGACCGAGCGGACGAGGGCCTCCGCCTGGTCACCGTCCGAGATGTCTGCCCGGAAGGACTCGGCGGTCGTCCCGGCCGCCCGCGCCCGCTCGACCGTCCGCCCGGCCGCGTCGGCGTCCCGGTGATAGTGGACGGCCACGATCGCCCCGGCCGCTGCGGCCCGATCCGCCACCGCCGCACCGATCCCGCGACTGCTGCCGGTGACCAGGACGACGCGGCCGTCGAGCACCCCGCTCATGGCGGCGCCGCCGTCGATCCCCGGAGGATCACCTCGATCGGCAGCCGGACTGGCTCGGCGGGTTCGCCCGCCAGCATCCGATCGGCCTGGGCGAACCCGAGACGGCCCATCTCCCGAAGGGGCAGGCGGACCGTCGAGAGGCTGGGCGCGGTCAGCGCCGCGGTCGAGATGTCGTCGAAGCCGGCGACCGAGACGCTGCCGGGCACTTCCACGCCGCGCGCGGCCAGGCGCTGGAGCGCGCCGAGCGCGAGGAGATCGTTCGCGCAGCAGACGGCCGTGAACGACGACCCCGAGCCGAGCAGCGCGTCGATCGCGAGGGCGCCGCTGTCGGTGTCGAAGGACGTCGCGACGACCAGCGCCTCGTCGTACGGGATGCCGGCGGTCCCGAGCCCGCGGCGGTAGCCCTCGAGGCGTTCCCGGGCGACGAACAGCGATCGCGGCCCGGCGAGGAACGCGATCCGCCGATGACCCAGCCCGACGAGGGCTGCGACCATCGCCGCGATGCCCGCGGCGTTGTCCACGCCGACGTCCGGCTCGCCCCGGGCATGCGGCGAGAGGTGGACGATCGCGGCGCCGTCGGCGCGCATCGCGGCCACGTGCCGATCGATCTCCGCGTTCTGCTCCGGATCGTCGAGGCCGCTGCCGGCGAAGACGATCGCCGCGGCCCGAATCGACCGGAGCAGCCGGACGTAGGATCGCTCGCGCTCGGCGTCGCGCTCCGACGAGCACGAGATCACGAGGTAGCCCGCCGCCGAGGCTGCATCCTCGACGCCTCGGACGATTTCCGAGAAATACGGGTCGGTGATGTCGTGGACGATCACCGCCACCACCGGGACGCGGCTCTTCAGGAGCCCACGGGCGAGCGCGTTCGGGACGTAGTCGAGCGTCCGCGCAGCCGCCAGGACCCGCTCGCGGGTCGCCGCGCTCACCGGGTAGTCGGCGGCCGAGACGACGCGCGACGCGGTCGCCGGCGAGACGCCCGCGAGCCGGGCGACCTCGGTGATCGATGCCATCGGGATCGCCTGGCCCGGATCAGTACGGGTACGGGTACGACCGCGGCTCGTCGCGCACGGTGACCCATTGCCATTCGGTGAACTCGTCCCAGTTGGCCGCGCCGCCGAACCGGCTGCCGTTGCCCGACGCGCCCATGCCCCCGAACGGGATCGTGGCCTCGTCGTTCACGGTCTGGTCGTTGACGTGGACCATCCCGGAGCGGATCCGCTGCGCCAGCGCCAGGCCGCGCGAGATGGACCGGGAGTAGACCGCCCCGGTGAGCCCGTACTCGCTGTCGTTCGCGAGCGCGAGCGCCTCCTCGTCGGTGTCGAAGACGACGACCGGCGCGACCGGCCCGAAGATCTCCTCGCGCCAGGCGGCCTGCTCCGAGGTGACGTCGGTCAGGACGGTGGGCCGGTAGAAGAGACCCTCGTACGTGCCGCCGACGACGACGCGGGCGCCGCCCTCGACCGACCGCCGGACGATCCCGTCGACTCGCTCCAGCTGCTTCTGGTTGACGATCGGGCCAAGGTCCACGTCCTCCCGGTACGGGTCGCCCAGGCGGAGGCGCTTCGCCTTCTCGGTCAGGAGGTCGACGTAGTCCCCGGCGACGCTGCGATGGACGATGTGGCGGCCGGTCGCGAAGCAGACCTGGCCCTGGAACTGGAAGGAGGCGAAGGCGCCGGCCGAGGCCGCCGCCTCGAGATCGGCGTCGTCCAGCACGACGAAGGCGTTGTTCCCGCCGAGCTCCAGGCTGACCCGCTTCAGCAGCTCGCCGGCCAGCGAGCCGACCCGCCGTCCGGCCGCGGTCGAGCCGGTGAAGGACACGCGGTTGACGTTCGGGTCGGTGACGATCGCCTCGCCCACCTCTGCGCCGCCGAGGACGACATGGAGGAGCCCGTCCGGCAGCCCGGCCTCGCGGAAGATCGCCTCGAACACGAGCCCGCCGCAGATCGGCGTCTGGGGATCCGGCTTCAGGATCACCGCGTTGCCGAGCGCCAGCGCCGGCGCGACGACCCTCATCCCGAGGACGCTCGGCGAGTTCCACGGCGTGATCGCCCCGATGACGCCGGCGGGCACGCGCCGGAGCATCGACAACCGGCCCGGCACGACGCTCGGCACGAGCTGGCCGTACGGCTGGAACGGCATCGTCGCGGCGGCGTTGAGCTCGCCCGCCGCGAAGTTCGCCTCGTGGTGCATCTTGTTGCGGTGGGCGCCGGTCTCCCGCTGCGTCCACGTCCCGAACTCGGGCCGGTGGGCTTCGTAGATCTCGGCGGCCCGGCGGAGGATCGCGGCGCGATCCGCATAGCTCGTCTCGGCCCACGCGGGCTGGGCGGACGCGGCGGTCGCGGCGGCCCGGGCCACGTCGTCCGGCGTCGCCTGCGGAAGGGTCAGGAGCGGCCGGCCCGTCGCCGGCTCGCGGAGCTCGCGCGGCTCGCCGGTGCCCGGTCGCCAGTCGGCGAGGAACGGGTCGAGCCAACCGCCCTCGGCGGCCTCGGTGTTGTCAGGCGCCATCGTGGCCATCGCCGTCTCCTTCCGGCGGCGCGGCGAACCGCTCCGCGTACGTCCGAGGCGCATCGCTCACGACCGCCCGGCGACCCGTCGCCGGGTCGCGCCAGAGCGGACCCCGGGCGAGGACCGCGTCGATCAGGCCCTCCTCGATGTAGGGCGGGACCTCCCAGGTCCGGATCGTGATCGCCTCCTGGCCCGGGTAGCCGATCAGCTCCCGGACCCGCTTGTCCGTGTAGTAGCCGCCGACGATCGCCAGCTGCAGGGCGCCGAGGGCGGCGGGGTCGTCACGCTGGAGGGCCGCGACGCGCGCCGCCGGGTCGTCGCCGAGGCCCGCCCGAAGGGCCCGGCGCATCGGCTCGAGCAGGTCCGGTCGCGCGGCCAGCACGAAGCGCAGCCGATCGGCGCTCACGACCTCTGCCGCGGACGGCATGCCGTGCGCCGCGGGGATCAGGTGCTCGGCGACCGCGGCGAGGGTCGCGAGCTCCGCGTCGTCCAGGGCGACGCGCTCCTCGAGCGTCATGCCGGCACCTGCTGCTCGAAGCGGGTCTCCACCATGTGGTCCGCCGCCCGAAGGGCGATCGCCACGATCGTCGACGTCGGGTTCACCCCGGACGAGGTCACGAAGCACGACCCGTCGACGACGTAGAGGTTCGGGACGTCGTGGGTCCGGTTCCAGCGGTCCAGCACCGAATTCTTCGGGTCGTCGCCCATCCGCGCGGTCCCCAGCAGGTGCCAGCCGCTGTACCGCATCAGCCGGTCGACCTCGATCTTGTAGGCGCCGGCGGCCTCCATCGACTCCTTCGCCCGCTCGATGTGGAAGTCGAGCATCCGCCGCGCGTTGTCGGCCATCGTGTAGTGGACCTCGGGCGAAGGGATGCCGTCGGAGTCGGTCACCGTCGACGAGATCGCGATGCGGTTCGCCTCGTCGGGCAGGTCCTCGGCGAACAGGCCCCAGTTCGCGCCGTGGCCGAGGTGGGTCCGGACGTGGGTGTGGTGGTCCGGGCCCCAGGCCTGCTCGCCGGCCCGGCTCGGCAGCGCGGTGTTGATCGGCCCGCCCGTGGGCGCCAGGCCCCAGCGCGCGCCACGAACGAAGCCGCGCTTCTCGTCGGTCTCGTAGAACTCGAGCGACTCGATCAGGTCGCCGAACTGGCCCGCCCAGCTCGTCAGCGGGTCCTCGAACAGGCCGGCGACGTTCGCGAACGGATGCATCATCAGGCGCTTCCCGACGAGGCCCGACGAGTTCGCGAGGCCGTCCGGATGCCCGGCGCCGCCCGACAGGAGCAGCAGCCGCGGAGTCCCGATCGCGTT
>DATBGP010000065.1:0-2320 GCA_036557925.1 Candidatus Limnocylindrales bacterium
CGGCACGTTCGCGTGGATCAGCTGGCTGGCGGGCTCCGGCGGGTGGGCTCCGGACGACGACTTCGACGACGCGCTGCTCGACGTCGACGAGGAGGAGCGCGACTGGGACGACGGCGGCGACGACCTCAGAACCGCCGAGGCAGCGGCCGCCCAGATGCGGCGTGCCGGCTTCGCCGAGGTGTCGGCGCGGGCGGGCGAGCTGGTCCATCGCTTCGACGTCGAGGGGGTGGTCGGCTTCCTCACCGAGTTCGACGAGGAGGACCTGGTCGCGAACCTGGGCGAGAAACGCCCGGCATTCGAGGTGGCCCTGCGTCGGCGGCTCGAGCGCCGCACCGCAAGCGAGCTGGCGCTGCACAACCGGACCGTCACGGTTCGCGGCGTCCGGCGGTGACTCGTCCGGCCGTCGAGCTGCTGGCCATCGACCACGTCCAGCTCGCGATGCCGCCCGACGGCGAGGCGGCCGCCCGCCGCTTCTACGGCGACGTGCTGGGGCTCCGCGAGGTCCCGAAGCCGGCGGCGCTCGCTGGGCGCGGCGGCTGCTGGTTCGCCGGGCCGGCGGGTCTGGCCGTGCATCTCGGCGTCGATGATCCGTTCACGCCGGCGGCGAAGGCGCATCCGTGCTTCGTCGTGGCCGACCTGGCCTCGGCGCGGGAGCATCTCGCGGCCGCCGGGGTTGCGTTCGAGCCGGACGACTCCGGGCTCAGCGTCGCCCGGGCTTACGTTCGCGATCCGTTCGACAACCGGATCGAGCTGGTCGACGCGGCCGGCGCCGGCTTCAGCGAGGCGCCATCGGCCTGCGAGGCGCCATCGGGCTGACCTGGCCGAATGCCCATCCGGGGAACGTTCCGATGACCTCGAGACCCGTCGGGCTCGCGAGGCGCGACCCGACGGCGGATCGGGAACGGGTGTCAGCCGTCGGGAGCTGACAACGGGTCCGCGGATGTCCCGGCGGCCTGGTTCGGACGGCCGAAGGTCCCCCTGGCGGGCAATCGGCCGACTCGTGGTGGCGAGGCGATCAGCCCTCGGAGGAGTCCCCGCTCTCGGAGCCGGACGACTCGCCGCCGGACTCGGCGCCCTCGCCGGCCGCGGCCTCGCCCTCGGCAGCCTCGGCGCCCTCCTCGCCCTCGACGACCTCGGGCTCCGGCTCGATCTCGACGCGCGGCGCCTGGACCTTCGCCACGATCTCCTCGCCGTCGGTCAGCAACGTGACGTCGCCGGGGATCGCGAGGTCCGAGACCTTGATCACGGCGTCGAAGTCGACGAGCGACTCGACCGAGTACTCGATCGACTGGGGCAGGTGATCGGGCAGCGCCTTCACCCGGACGTTCTCGATCGGGTGGAGGAGGGTGCCGTTCTCCTTGTCGACCGCCGGCGAGATGCCGGTCGCGACGAGCGGCACGTCGACCGTCAGCTCCTCGGTCATCCGCACGAGGAACAGATCGACGTGGAGCGGGCGCCGATGCACCGGGTGGACCTGCACGTCGTGGATGAGCACGGGCCGGGCCTTCTTGCCGTGGACCGACAGGTCGATCAGCGCGTTCTGGCCCACGTGCCGGCGAAGGAGATCGAACTCGTGTGCGTCGAGCGTGACGCTCTCGGAGCTCTCGCCGTGGCCGTAGACGACGGCGGGCAGCAGTCCGTCGCGGCGCAGCGCGGCGACCTTCTTGCCTGTCACCTCGCGCGGCTCGGCCGCGAGACTGGGACGGCTCGACGTGGCGGTGGACATCTGGGGCGGGACCTCGGGCTGATGGATCGATCGTGCTGAGGCTCGGGCGCGTCACGCCGACGGGTGCGTCGGGGCGCCGGAACCGCGACACCTTATCACGCTCGCCCGGTCCGGCCGAAACGCCGGGCAGGCGGGAACCGGCCGTTCAGCCCTCGGTGTCGGGGCTCAGCCAGCCCTTCTCCTCCGCGATCCGGGCGGCCTCGGCCCGGTTCCGCGCACCGACCTTCTGGATCGCCGCCGAAAGGTGATTGCGAACGGTTCCTTCCGACAGCGAGAGCCGCGAGGCCATCTCGGCGATCGTCGCCGCCTCGAGCGACGTCGCCAGGACCTACCGCTCACGGGCCGAGAGCGGGTTCGTGCCCTCGGTCAGGGCGTCGAGGGCGAGCGCCGGATCCACGACGCGTCCGCCCGCGGCGACCCGCCGGATCGCGTCGGCGAGCTGGCCGGCCGGGGCGTCCTTGAGCAGGAACCCGGACGCACCGGCTTCCATCGCCCGGCGGAGATAGCCCGGCCGGCCGAACGTCGTGACCACGATCACCCGGCACGACGGCAGCGCCGAGCGGAGCTGGGCCGCGGCCGACAGCCCGTCGAGGC